>CAMNPZ010000004.1 GCA_946548715.1 uncultured Candidatus Saccharibacteria bacterium | reverse complement strand
CTGGTGTAGATATTATGGTAGATGATACGCCAGGGATGGTGGTGTTGTCTAGTTTTGACCCGATTCGTCGCCAGGTAGCAAGGTATGCTCTTGAGCGTTTGATGAAAGATGGCCGTATTAATCCATCTTCGATTGAAGACGCTGTAGCTAAGGCTGAGAAAGAGATTGAAAAAGAAGTAGTGCGTGCCGGTGAAGATGCGGCTCGCGAGGTAGGCGTGGTGGGTATTCCACGTGAAATTTTACACCTGTTGGGCGAATTGAAGTTTAGGACTTCTTATGGACAAAATGTGCTCCTTCATTCTATTGAGATGGCACATGTGGCTGGTATGATTGCTGAGGAAATCGGTGCAGATAAGCGCGTAGCTAAAACCGCAGCTCTTCTACATGACATGGGCAAAGCCGTAACTCATAAGATTGAAGGTAAGCATGCCGATATTGGTGCGGAACTCGCCAAAAAGTACGGTATGCCAGACCCAGTAGTACATGCGATTGCGGCGCACCATGATGATATTGAGCCTACTACTCCAGAGGCGATTATCGTGAAGATTGTGGATGCGATGAGCGCAGCTAGACCTGGGGCCCGTAATATCTCGGCGGAGAACTTTGCTGAACGCATGAAAGATCTCGAGAATATTGCTACTTCATTTCCAGGTATTGATAAGGCCTACGCTATTTCGGCTGGCCGTGAGATTCGCGTGATTGTAGAGCCAAAGCAGATTGATGATTTGTCTGCTCTGAAATTGGCGCGTGATATTGCGAATAAAATTGAAGCTACCATGAGTTATCCTGGTATCATCAAGGTAAATGTGATTAGGGAAACGAGAGCGGTGGAGTACGCGAAGTAGATTATGCGAGAAACCGCCACAAGAAAGTGGCGGTTTTTTGTGGGATATTTTTTGTCGGTGGGTGTATAATTAAGCTATGAACGTTTTGGAATATAGCAAGGGGGTAGAAAAATTGGTGGACCCGATGGAAGTCGGGAAAGTACATTATATGCAGACCAAGCTTCGTAAGTTGCCGGTATGGTTGCAAAAGAAGATTGTGACTGGGGCGGCGAAAAAGGCCAGCAAAATGCCGTTTGTGGTGGAGCCGTACTGTACGTTTCTATTTTATGAAATTCCGGAGGCGGAGAGAATCGTACGGTATTTGCCGGCGGGGTTTGTGCCGGCGAAGACGGCGGTATTTGAAGGTGGACCGGAGAAATACTACGGAATTGTGACGATGTTTCGGATTCATACGAGTGTGTTTTGGGGCGCAAGGACGGAGTTTTACCTGGTGGCGGAGAATACGGAGACGGGGCTGCTGTCGTGGATTATGTGCGATTATATTAGTGATACGATTTCGTATGACGAGAAGCATGGATTAAAATCACCGGACGCTAAACGGGCGGTGATGACGACGACGTGCGAGGGGGATTTTGTATGCGAGATGAAGGATGCGACAGGGCGAAAATATGCAAAATGCGAGATGAACCTGACGGCGGCTAAAATGAAACCGCTGAATCAGCGGCTGTGGATAGAAGGGAACACTTCGATTGCTTACGGGCGGACCTCGGGGGAAGCGGATGGGGATTTGTTCTCGCTGACGTTCTTTCCAGAAGAGATGAAGCAGGCGCTTGAGGTGCCGCTATCGGATGTGAGTCTTGCGGATGTTTACTGTAATGTGGGGCGAGTTGGGGGAGTGCTTGAGCGAGCGGCGAGTTTTCCTTATGCGCAGCACATGCTGAGCGATAGTCCAGGGCAGAGGACGCATTATGGAAGTGAAGAGAAGCTACGAGCGGCGGTGGAGAAAGTGAATTTTCGGAAGATTAGAACGTTGGGGGAGAAATGAAAAATGCCCGAGCTGGTGCTCGGGCGGGGTGAAAGGGGGCGTTTATCATCTCTTGCGAAACGTGATGGTTCCGGTTCTATGTTTCGTGTTGTAATAAGCACTGAAATCGTAGGTACCGTAGATGTCGAGACCGGTAGGATGGCGTTTAAATCCTGCGGTGCAATATCCTTCTAAATTGAAGGATTCTCCGCTGCCGTCTTCGTTTTCGATGGATGTGATTTTAAAGTCGCGCGTGCTTAACGGGATGTAAGCACAGTTGGGGTCCGACTTGGGCATTGTGTAGCCTACAGCGATGTCGAAGCTAATCGGTATCTGGGCGCCTTTGACGTAGGCGTATTTGCAGGCGTCAAAGATGGTGTCCTTGTTGGGACCGTTAACGATGTCGTAAACTCTTTCTTTGTTGGTATTCATCCGAATACCTCCTTTCTTAATGTGCTACCTCTAATATATACATATAGAGGCGTTGTTTTGTCCGTGATTGGACTATGCTTTAATTATAGCATATATGCTTTATTTGTCAATACTTGTGGGTGGTTTTTGGTTAAATGTGGTAAAATTAAAACATGAGCAAGAAAAAAGATGGGCGAAAAATACGCTTGAAAATGGTTTTTGATGAGTATATGAAGGATGCGATGAGGTTGGAGAGATGGCGATGGGTGGGGCTTTTGATGGTATTGGCAGTGTTTGCAGGGTTCTTTGGATGGGTGTATGAGTTTATTTTTTATTATTTCGATGGAGGAACGGGGGAGTTTTATATGCAGGGAGGGAACTTTTTGCCGTGGATAAATATTTACGCGATTGGGGCGGTACTAATTGTGCTTTGCTGCTGGAAATTGAGGCGGTATCCGTGGGCGGTGTTTTTACTCGCGATGGTGGTGGCTGGTGTAGTGGAGTTCGTTGGGGGATGGTTGGTGTATTCGATAGGGAATGGGACGCGGTATTGGGATTATAATACGGAGATTTTGAATTTTGGGAATATTGGAGGTTTTGTGTGCTTAAGGTCGGTGCTGTTTTTCGGGGTGTCGGCGCTGTTTTTGATGTATGCGGTGGTGCCGGTAGTGATATGGTTGTCACGGAAGATGTCGCGGCGGGCGTTTTTGGTGCTGGCGATTTCGATGTTTGCGATAGTGATGGCGGATGAAGTGTACAATTTGCTGGCGTCGAAATTCTTTGATTGGCCGGACGCTATGGAGTTTTATCGAGGATTAGGGTGGAAGTATTTGACGTAGACGTGCGACTAGTGGGGTGGCGGGATTTGACGTAGACGTGCGACTAGTGGGGTGGCGGGATTTGGTGAGATTTGATAAGATATAAGAAAGGAGAAATATGGCAAAAGTTTATTTTACGAAAGAGATTACACCGGAAGGCTTGATGCGGGTATACAAGGCACTGGGAGTGGAGCTTTCTGGCAAGGTAGGGGTGAAAGTCTCGACCGGAGAAAAGGGGGCGAAGGGGTATTTGAAGGCGGACCTGATTGGACCGTTCGTGAAGGAACTTGGCGGGACGATTGTGGAATGCAATACGGCTTATCCTGGGGAGCGCAATAAGGCGTCGGACCATATGAAGGTGGCGGAAGAACATGGGTTTACGTCGTTTGCGGAAGTGGATATTATGGATGCGGAGGGGGAGATTGAGATTCCGTTTGATCGAGGCAAGCATTTGAAGTACGATTTGGTGGGGTCGCATTTTGATGATTATGATGCTTTTGTGAATCTTGCGCATGGGAAGGGGCATGCAATGGGGGGATTTGGTGCGAATCTCAAGAATCAGTCGATTGGGTTTGCGTCGAGGGATGGGAAGGCATATATTCATTCGTGCGGGAAGACGAAGAGTCCGCGGCTATGTTGGATGTCGAAACCTGAGCAGATTGATTTTATTGAGTCAATGGCAGAAGCGGCGACGGCAGTGGCAGATTATTTGCGCGAGAAGGGGCGACCGATTGTGTATATTACGGTGATGAATGCGCTATCGGTGGATTGTGACTGTGATTCTAAACAGGGGGAGCCAGTGATGGGGGATCTTGGGATTGTGGCTTCGTTAGACCCGGTGGCGAATGATCAGGCGTTTATTGATATGATTTGGGCAAGCGATGACCCCGGAGCGGCGGAACTTAAGGAGCGGATTGATTCGAGACTGGGGCGCGAGATTTTGCCGTATGCCGAGAAGCTAGGGCTAGGGTCGCGAGAGTATGAGCTGGTAGAAGTGTAACCGTTTGGCGTGGGGATGGTGACTTGGGAGTGGGCAGTGCTTCAGAATTGGTGGTATGGGTTTGGCGATTTGAACTTGGTGATTTGAGTTTGGTGATGTAGGGG
The DNA here is from genome assembly GCA_946548715.1 of uncultured Candidatus Saccharibacteria bacterium. GTDB lineage: Bacteria > Patescibacteriota > Saccharimonadia > Saccharimonadales > Saccharimonadaceae > Nanosyncoccus. The sequence goes on along the minus strand of CAMNPZ010000004.1, from coordinate 50,977 downwards.
CTTTTCAAAAGTTGGGTTTCGTGATATAATGATATACACGGTTGGTCCGGTAGCTCAGCTGGTTAGAGCACGAGCCTCTTAAGCTTGGTGTCGTGGGTTCGAGTCCCACCCGGATCACCATTTTTGTTGCACAAAAACTCAAAAAGCTGGACTCGTTGTTACCAATCGAGTCCCACCCGGATCACCAAAATTCGAATTGGAAGCCACTGATGCGGCATTTTTGATTTTAACCGAATTCAATAAGCGCTAGTCCGATGAGACACATCGTGATAGTGGTGGTTCTTTTGATGATATCAGTTTTGGTGGTTTTTTCTTTTTCAATTTTAGGGAATAGTTTTGTGATGAATAATCCCATTAACATGACTATGAATGGCTGTATGCCTTGTGTAATGAAGGAGACAAGGGCTACAGATGCGAGCGTCCCGGCAAGGGTCGAGAAGACATCGCCGAATGAGTTGAGTATTTCGTTGATTAGATTTAGGCTGATGACTTTTGTTTTGTTGGTTTGGAAAAGCTTCGAAAAAGATTTGCGATACGATTTTATAAATACAAAAATAAATAGACCAACAAGGAGCAATGTAATATTGGACCATAAGATGGTTTGATTAAAATCGTGGTCTTGATTGACATATCGCTCAATGATGGACCAAGCCGCGTAAGCTAAAGATACAAAAGTCATAATTGCGAGCGTGAGGAGTTTTTTGGGATTGAATTTCTTGTGTGTTGGTTCGTAGGGAAGAATGATGGCGGCGAGTGTAATTAATAGGCCACCAATGAGCTGCAGTACGCTAATATGTTGATTTTGTAATATGAGTGGCGATAGTAAGAGCGTGAAGACGGGAATGAGCTGTAGCATAATGACGATTATGGTGGTGTTATCTCTGTTTAATGCTTTAAACCAGAAAATGTTTGCAACTGTATAAAGTACCGAATTAAATAGTAATAATAGGATGCTCGGAATGTCAAAGGCTAATTGAAAATTGCAAATAAACAGGTAGATTAGTGTCATGATGCCACCAGCAATAATCGAGGAGACTAAGATTAGAGCACGATAGTCGGCTTTTTTAACGACTTTAGAAATGAGGTATTTGTCTATATGATTAGTCGCTGCGTAGAAAATGGCTGCAAGAAGACTTAGAATAATTGGTATTACCATGTTTAGTATTATACCATGACGCTTCGCTTAATTAAAACTGGGCAATGGTGCCATGAAAGGGATGTTTATGATATAATGTTGGTATCTAACATGGAGGAAATATGTGTGGGATTGTAGGCTATATTGGCGATAAAAATGCGCAGAATTTTTTGATATCGGGGCTCAAGCGTTTGGAATATCGGGGGTATGATTCGGCGGGAATTGTGACTTTGGACGATTCGGGCAAGGCGACGCTGCTTAGGGCGAAGGGGAAAATTGCGAATTTGGAAGAGAAACTGGCAAAAGCGAAGCGTGAGGACCATATCGGAATTGGGCATACGCGGTGGGCGACACATGGTGAGCCATCGGAAACAAATGCGCATCCACATCAGGCGGGACCGATTTATGTGGTGCATAATGGGATTATCGAGAATTATAAGGAGTTGAAGGCGGAACTGACGGATTTTGAGTTCAAATCGGAGACGGATTCGGAAGTGTTGGCGGCGCTGATTAACTCGTTTTATCAAGATGGGAAGTACCCTTTGGCAAATGCGGTGGTGCAGGCGTTGAAATTAGTGAAAGGGACATACGGGATTGCGGTAGTGTCGGAGTTGGCGCCGGAAGAAATGGTGGTGGCGAGAAGTGGGTCGCCTTTGGTGATTGGTGTGGGGCACGATGAGACTTTGGTGGCATCGGACGCGTCGGCACTGCTGGGGCATACGAAGCGGGCGATTTATCTGAATGACGGTGAAGTAGCGGTGATAGGGAAAAATAGTGTTGAGATTAAGACTTTGAATGCGGAACCGGTGTCGGCTAAAGTGGAGGAGATTGAGACGAATTTGGCGGCGATACAGAAGGGCGGCTACGATCATTTCTTGCTGAAGGAAATCATGGAGCAGCCGGAATCGTTAAAAGAGACTTTACGTGGACGTGTAAACGCGGAGGAGGGAACCGTGCATTTAGGTGGGCCGGGGCTGTCGGAAGCGGAGTTACGTAAAATTCGGCATCTCGTGATAGTGGGATGTGGAACGGCGTATCATGCGGGACTCTTGGCGTCGTATTATATTGAGCGGTTTACACCAGAGGTGACGGTGGAAGTGGTGATTGCGTCGGAATATCGGTATCGGTCGGCGTACATTCCGGAAGATTCGGTGGCTTTGATTGTGTCGCAATCGGGTGAAACGGCTGACACGCTGGCGTGCCTACGCGAGATTAAGAAGCAGGGGGTGCGAACGGTGGGGATAGTGAATGCGATTGGTTCGACAATTGCGCGGGAAGTGGACGGGGGAACTTATGTACATGTGGGGCCGGAGATATCGGTGGCGTCGACGAAAGCGTTTACGTCGCAGGTGATTGCGATGGTGATGTTCGGGCTAACGATAGCGCAGGCAAAGGGTGTGAAAAGTGCTGTATTGGGGCCGTATGTAAAAGAAATTGCCGCGTTGCCGGAGGCGATTCGAATGGTGCTAGATGTGGTGCCGAAGGAGGTGCAGAAGATTGCAAAGAAGTATGCCAAGTATGAGCATGCGATTTATCTAGGGCGCGATACGGCGTATCCAACGGCGATGGAGGGGGCTTTGAAGTTAAAGGAAGTGTCGTATGTGGATGCAAATGCGTATGCTTTTGGTGAGTTGAAGCATGGGCCACTGGCGTTAGTGGATGATAGATTCTTTGAAATGGTGTTGTTGCCGGCTGGGGTGTTATATGACAAGGCGGTTTCGAACATCCAGGAAGTGTTGGCACGAGGTGGGCACGTGGTAGTGGTGACGAATGCTGATGGGTTTGATTTGCCGGTGGAAAGCGTGATTCGGCTCGGTGGCGAGATTGAGATTTTTGCGCCGCTGTTGATGAACTTGGTGTCGCAGTTATTTGCGTACTATGTGACGGTGGCGAAAGGACTGAATGTGGATCAGCCGAGGAATTTGGCGAAAAGCGTGACGGTAGAGTAGTGCTGGTGGTGTAGTCTTGGTTTTAGTTGCGGGGTTGTATCTATAATGATATAATATGGTTATGCGGAAAAAGTCGGATTTTGTTTTACGATTATGCTTGATTATCGGTGATGCGGTGGCTTTGATGTTGTCTTTTGCAGCGGCATATGCAATACGGGTACATGTGGACCCGAGGCCGTATATGTTTCAATCGCAGTTGGCGGATTTTGTGCAGACGGTAGTGTGGGTGGTGCCGATGATGTTGATTATTATTGCTTCGCTGGGGCTATATCGGAAGGCGATTGTGATTAATAAATCGCGATTGCCAGAGCGGGGAAGACTAGTGATGGCAGCGATTTTGTCAGTGGCGGCGTTGATTGTGTATGATTTCTTTACAGGGGAAGAGATCTTCCCGGTGCGGGTGATGGCGATTACGGCGATGGTGTTGTCGTTTGTGTTTTTGCTACTTGAACGGATTGCGGTAAGGTTCGTGATTCGGATGATTTTCCGAAATGATTATGCGGTGCGACGGGCGTTGATTGTGGGAAATGCGAAGAATACGGAATATTTGGCGGACTACATTGCATCGACGCCGGAGTCGGGTTATCGATTGGCTGGTGTCGTGGCGGGGCGGAAGTATGTGCCGAAAGATTTGAAGGCGCATCAGTATTCGTCACTGAAGGATGCTTTGAGAAAAACAAAAGTGGATGTGATTTTTCAGACGGATGAAAAGTCGACGGAGTATGTATATAAACAGGCGGTGAATCGGCATATGTTGTATTATTTTGTGCCTTCCGAAACGGCGCTGTCATCGCATTTCGGGGAGATGGAGCTGATTGGAAATACGCCGGCGGTGCTAGTGATGACGACGCCGCTTGCGGGAATGAATGCGGCGATTAAGCGGGCGTTTGATATAGTGTTTGCGCTAGTGGCGATAGCAGTGGCGGCGATTCCGATGTTGATTGTGTGGATTGTGTTGAAGTTGTCGGATGTGCGGCACTCGGCGTTTTATACAGATGAGCGGCTGACGCAGTATAATCGGAGATTTAAGTGTTATAAGTTTCGGACGATGAAGCCGGAATACTCTGGAATGACGGCGGAGGAGGCATTTATCAAGATGGGGAAGCCGCAGCTGATTAAAAAATATCGCAAGGCGGGGGATTACATGAAAAATGATCCGCGGATTACGAAGGTGGGAGGGTTTTTGCGGAAGACTTCTTTGGATGAGCTGCCGCAGTTGTTCAATATACTGAAGGGGGATATTTCGCTGATTGGACCGCGGGCGCTACTGCCGGGGGAGTTACGTGATTATGGTGATAGGTCTTTGATTTTGACGGTGAGGTCGGGGTTGACTGGGTTTGCGCAGGTGTCGGGACGGCGGGATATTCCGTTCGAGGAGAGACGGGCGCTGGATACATATTACGTACGAAATTGGTCGTTGATGCTGGATTTGTCGATATTCTTTAAGACGATCGTGGTGGTGCTACGGGGCGAAGGAGCAAAATGAAAGTCGCAATTGTTTGCGATTGGTTGACGAATGTGGGGGGAGCGGAGAAGGTGCTACTGGAGGTGCATCGGTTGTATCCGAAGGCGCCGATATATACGTCGAAATATTCGAGAAAGGGAATTGATTGGTTTGACGATGCGGATGTGAGGACGGGCTGGCTGCAAATATTTCCGACTTGTATGCGAAGGCTACTTGCGCCGCTGAGACAGAGGTGGTTTGCACATTTGGATTTGTCGGAGTATGATTTGATAATTTCGGTGACGGGGGCGGAGGCGAAGGGTGTAAAGTCGGGGCGGAGACTTCACGAAGAAGGGAAACACTCAAAGAATCCAAAGGGGATTCACGTGTCGTATTGCCATGTGCCGACACAGTATTATTGGCAGATGTACGATCAATACGTGGAGAATCCGGGGTTTGGGGTGTTGAATCCGGTGGTGAGGTTTTTCTTTAAGTTGATGGTGAGGCCGCTGAGGCGAGGGGATTATAAAGCGGCGCAGGCACCGGATTATTATGTGACGATTAGTGAGTATGCGAAGGAGCTTATGGCTAAATACTATGATCGAGAAGCTGTGGTGATTCATCCGCCAGTGGAGGTTGATGAATTCCGGATGAATACTGTCAAAACAGAGTCTCGAGGAGCATTCGCGACAACGGGAGCGAACTCCGAAGCGAGCCCCGTAACGACGGGCGCGAACGAGGAGGCGACGAGAGGCTCTGTTTTGGCGGTATCTCATCCGGAGTACTTTATCATTACTTCGCGGCAGGTGAATTGGAAGAGGATTGATTTGGCGGTGAAGGCGTGTATGAAGCTGGGCAGGAAACTATTAGTGGTGGGGGAGGGGCCGGAACACAATAATTTGATGAAAATGTCAAATGGGTCGAAATGGGTAGAGTTTCTGCCGCTACAAGGGAAGAGGGAATTAGCGGAACTGCTAGCTGGGGCGAAGGGTTATCTCTTCCCTAGTTTGGAGCCGTTTGGGATTGCGCCGGTGGAAGCTTTGGCGGCTGGGTGTCCGGTGATTGCTTACGGTGAAGGCGGGGCGCGCGATTATGTTGAGGATGGAGTGAATGGAGTGCTTTTTGATAAACAGACGGTGAAATCGCTGTCGGAGGCGATGGAAAAGTTTGAAAAATTGAAGTTTGATACTGAGAAGGTGGTGAAATCGGCCGAGAAGTTTGGCGCGGGGAGATTCGATAAGGAACTGAGGAAGTTTGTTGATGAGAAGCTTAAATAGTAAATTAGGACGGGAGCGCTCACGCGATAGTCATTTTTACAACGGATTGTTTTGCCTATTTAAGTTTCTCTTGTATGTGCTGCCGTTGTGTTTGTTTTTATCGTATCATCCGGTGCTCAAGTTGGGTGAGAGTGAAACGATGTATTTTGAGTTGTCGGTGGCGGAGATTTGGTTGGTGGTATTTGATGCGGTAGCAGTGGCGGAGATGGTGCGACGGAAAAAGTTGTTCGTGGGGCTACGGCAGAAGCGATGGTGGATGTGGTTATTATTCCCTGTGTGGCTGACATTGTCTGTGGTATGGTCATTGAATATGGTCAGAGGTGTATTGACGGCGGGGATGATGTGGCTGGTGATATTGGCTGGATATGCGATGTGGGTGTTGAAGGATGAATTGAATGCTCGATTCTGGAAGGTGTGGTGGAAGTGGTTCTTCGGAGCGACGCTATTTGTATGTGGATGGTGTGTGGTGCAGTGTGTACTGGATCTTGCGGGGGTGGGACAGGACTATTCCCTAATGTGTGATGGGTGTACGTATCGGATGTTTGGATTTCCGCATCCGAATGGGTTTGCGATAGAGCCGCAGTTTATGGGGAATTTGCTCCTCGCGCCAGCGATTGCAGCGGCGTGGTTGTGTCTTAAGAAACAGAATAGCAAAAAATCAGAGCGTTCACGCTCGCGCGGTGTAGTTTCTACAACGGCGAAGTCGGACTCGGCCTGGTATTGCAGTACCAGCTCCTCGTCCGTTGCCGTTGTAGAAACCACAACCGGCTTGCTCTTTTTATGCTCTAATTTTTTGCTATTCTGTTTCTTCATTATAACCGCGACGCTGTTTCTGACGTTTTCGAGGGGGGCGATTTATGCGTTTACGGTAGGGATGTTGTTTATGTCGGGGTTTATGGTGTTCAGTACGAAGAAACGGGAGCGTGGTGGGCTATGGAAGCGGATGGGACTAACGTGGGGAGTGGTGGTGCTGGCATTTGTGATGGCGCTGAATTTGCAGGGATTGATGGCGGAGGTGGGGCCGACGGATGATACGTATTTCGATGGGGTGGCGAAGGTGGTGAATCATTTGTCGCTTGGGGTGATTGACTTGAAGGGTGATGATGAGGTTCGCGAGGTGGAGAAAAAGGAAAATACAGAGGGGGAATTGGTCGAGGACAGATTTGAGGTTGTGGAAAAACCTGTGGAAAACTTTGAGGAAAACTCTGAGAAGGAGGAGGCGATTTTTGATGGATACGTGGCGGAGTCGACAGATACAAGGGTGAGGCTGTCTGGTGCGGCGGTATCGGTATGGTCGCAGAATCCGAAGAATGTTCTGTTAGGAGTAGGACTGGGCGGTGCTGGTCAGGCGCTATATGATAATGGATTGTCGCCGGCGCCGAGGGAGATTGTACAGAATGAGTACGCGTCACTACTGCTGGAGACTGGACTAGTTGGTGTTTCCCTGTTTGTATTGATGATTATACTTGTTTTGCGGGTGGTTTGGGAGAAACCTATGCGAATGATGGTTTTGGGTTTGCTGGTTGCGTATGGAATAAGCTTGATGTTCTTCTCGGGGCTTCCTAATGCGTTGCATGTCTATTTACTACTTCTGATTCTAACGCTTATCTAGATGATGGGATTATGCTTGTATTATAGTAAAAAATGAGACATAATAAAAGATGGAACTATGGGTTTAGTACTTTTTGAAGGGAAGTGTTCATGCAATGTCGAAACGTGATGGGGAATATAAAAGAGTAAGAGGCTTTGGTTATTATCGAGAATGTGGAAAAGAGACTATGATGATTTGCCTGACTTCGGATTTGACGGACAGTATAGAGGTGGGTGATGAAGGGGTACTCTGCAAGGATGGAACGGAAAGCTGGTTGAGAATAACGGAGAAAAAGCGTTATGCGAACTTTGAGGAATTGCTTGTCGTAGAAGGTGTGAATGAGGTTATGCCGGGAATGCCATTTGATTGGGCATTAGATGTGTTAAGAGATTCGTATGACTCGGATGGACACGAGGGGGTTTATTTGATTAGAATGGTTAGAAAAGAATAACCGTGATTTAGCTAAGGCGCCTGATGACGCCTTTTTATAATACTGAATACGATATGGGCGAGATGGATTATTGGATGATTGGCAGGCGGAAATAGTTGGTGTCGTAGATTTCGGCGCCCTTGTTTAAGTAGAATTGTTGGGCGGCTTCGCGGCCTTGGCCGGAGGTGAAGCAGAGCTCGGTGCAGTGCTTGGAGCGGGCCCAGTCGAGCATAGCGTCCCAGAGGGCAGAGCCGACGCCTTGGCCGCGGACATCTTGGTCGGTGACGAAGTCTTCGAGATAGGCGACACGGCGGACGATGGGCCCCATGATGATAGAGAGGGTGGCGATACCGATGATGCGGTCATTGTCGTCGAGGGCGAGTAACATGTCGTGGTAAGGGGAAGAGATGAGATCTTCGAACCATTCGCGTGGTATTTCCCCGCGGTCGCGGCCACTGCGGGAGAGCTGGATTAATAATTCCCTGATACGGGTAGCGGTTGTTTCGTCATAGCTGTTGAATTGTTGTATTATCATAAAACTCCTTTTAGTTCCTTTTCCAATTTATGAGCGATGGTGTCAATGGCTTTTTTATCGTTGCCCCAGATAGTGATGCGGATTAGCGGTTCGGTGCCGGAGGGGCGGACGAGGACGCGACCTTGGACGGTTTTGAGTTTGGCATTGTAATCTTCGATGAGAGATTTGGCTTTGGACTTGCCGAGAGCGGCTTTTTGCTCGGGGGTAGCGGACATATTAACGGTAATTTGAGGATATTTGGTAAGGCTGCTAGTGAATTCACCGAGAGATTTGTGCGATTCGGCGATGATTTTGGCGATTATGAGACCAGTGAGGATGCCATCGCCAGTAGGTTCACCCGGGAGGATAATGTGGCCGGATTGTTCCCCGCCGAGCGAGATGTGGGATTTGTCCATGGCGGCTTTGACATTGGCATCGCCAACTTGAGTAACCTCGATATTAATGCCCTTTTTCTTGGCCCAGTTTAGGAGGCCTTGGTTGACCATAACTGTGGTAACGATGGTGTCCAGCTTGAGATAATCTGCAAGGATGGCGAGGATTTGGTCGCCGTCGATTTCTTCGCCGATTTCATTGATGAGCATACAGCGATCGCCGTCGCCGTCAAAAGCGATGCCGAAGCCTAGATGCTTATCGGAGACAAGACGTTGGAGGGAGTGTAGGTGGGTGCTGCCGCAGTTTTTGTTGATTTTGGTATTGTAGGATTTGTCGATGTGGATGGGGGTGACTTCGGCGCCGAGCTGTTCGAAGATTTCTTTTGCGATGATACTGGTGGCGCCGTTGGCGCAGTCGAGGCCAACGTGAAGCGAATCAAAATTGACGTCTCCGATGTAATCGCGGAGATGTTCAAGATAAGTAGCGAGGGCTTCGTCGTGGAGGTCCTCGCGAAGGCTGGTTGAGATGGGAGTGTAAGAAATTGGAGATTCGAGGGCTTGCTCAATTGACTCGCAGCCTTTGGCACTGAGTTTGACGCCGGAGTCGTCGCCGCGTTCGAAGATTTTGATGCCGTTGTCGGTGTAAGGGTTATGGCTGGCGGTAACGTCGATGGCGAAATCGAAACCCATGTGATAGAAACAGTGATTGATGGCGGGGGTAGGAAGGATGCCGACGTTGGCGTATTCGATGCCGAAAGTTTCGAGAGCGGTCTCGAGGTCTTGGAGAATCCATTCGGTGGATTCGCGGTTGTCGCCGCCGATGAGGATTTTGATGCTATCGTTGGTGTAGTCGACTAGCCCTTTGATGATGGCGGCGAGGAAGTCGGGGGTGAATTTGGTTGCTTCTTGGCGGATACCGTCGGTACCGAAATATTTCATAATAAACTCCTTAGTACTTTAATAGTTAGTATAACATCATCGATAGTGCTACCGCGGGAGAGGTCGGCGAGGGGGATTTTGAAGCCTTGGATGAGGGGGCCGGCGATGTGAAAACCGCCGAAGCGTTCGAGGGATTTGTAGAGGATGTTGCCAGAATTGAGGTCTGGAGTGATGAGGATGTTGGCTTTGCCTGCGATGGCTGAGGTGGGGAATTTCTTGCGGCTTACTTCTGGGTCGATGGCGGCGTCGAGTTGCATTTCGCCGTCGATTACCCAGTTTGGGTGGTTTTGGCGAATTTGGGTAATAGTGGTGCGGATTTTAGCGAGGTCGGGGTTTTTACCGCCGGAGCCGTTGGTGGAATAGGAAAGCATGGCGATGCGTGGGGTGGTGTCGGCGTAGGCTTGGAAAGTTTTGGCGGTGTCTTTGACAATGGTGATGAGCTGCTCGGTGGTGGGTTGTTTATTAATGCCGCCATCGGCGAGGGCTAAGAGCTGGTCGGCTTTCTCGCAGATGAAAGAACTGGAGAAGTATTTTGATTCGAGAGGGAGGGTGCTTTTATAGGCGAGGACAACGTCGCGTGAGGAATAGTCGAGGCCGGAAAGCATGGAGTCGGCTTGGCCAGCGGCGAGCATTGCGACGGCTTGTTCTAGAGAGTCGGCGGGGAGGAATTCGATGTCTTCAAAATGACTGGCGGCGTTTTGCGCGATTTGATTAGTGGTGAGTTCGGGAAAGATGATTTTCATGGAATAATTATATCATGTTAGCGAAGGGATGATGATGGATTTATGAAGATGTTTTATTCTTGTCGGAATTATTTGTGCGTGTGAATAATTGTCGTGTTTTAATCTCTACTTGGCGGTCTTGACAAGTGAGTGCTAGTGCGCTACAATAGAGGGTAATTAGCACTCGATGCGTGTGAGTGCCAACGAAAAGTAACATGAAAGTAAAGGAAAGTGAGGAAATATGAGTAAAATCATTGGAATTGACCTTGGTACAACCAACTCGGCATTTGCCTATATGGTAGCAGGTAAGCCGGAAGTGATTACGAACGCTGAGGGTGATAGAACTACGCCATCAGTGGTAGCTGTGACGAAGAAAGGCGAGCGTCTAGTCGGTAAAGTAGCTCAGCGTCAGCGTGTGACGAATCCGAAGAATACGATTTATGGGATTAAGCGTTTGATTGGGCGTAAATTTACTGATAAAGAAGTCGAACGTGATAAGGAAATCAGCCCGTACAAGATTGTGAAGAAAGGCAACGGTGTCGCGGTAGAGATGGACGGCAAGGAATACACGCCAGAGGAAATCTCGGCAATGGTGCTATCGAAGATTAAAGCAGATGCAGAAGCATTCTTGGGTGAACCGGTAACCGAAGCTATTATTACAGTGCCGGCGTATTTTGACGATTCGCAGCGTCAAGCAACTAAGGATGCGGGTAAAATCGCTGGACTCGAGGTAAAGCGAATTATTAACGAGCCGACAGCAGCAGCGCTAGCTTATGGTCTCGAGGGTAAGAAAGATGAGAAAATTGCCGTGTTCGACCTCGGTGGTGGTACATTTGATGTATCAATCATGGATATTGGCGATGGGGTGTTTGAAGTGCTTTCGACCAATGGTGATACACACCTAGGTGGTGAGGACTTTGATAATATCTTGGTGAATTTCTTAGTAGACGAATTCAAGAAGGAGTCTGGGATTGACATTAAGGGTGACGCAGCAGCGATGCAGCGTGTGAAGGATGAAGCCGAGAAAGCAAAGAAGGAGCTTTCGTCTTCGACCTCGACCGATATTAACTTGCCGTTCTTGTCGGCGGATGCGGACGGTCCTAAGCATTTTGAATACACTTTGACACGGGCGAAGCTAGAAGAATTGGTGGCGGATTTGCTTGACAGGCTAGCTGAACCAGTGGAGAAGGCTTTGAAGGATGCAAAGCTCTCGACTAAGGATATCAACGAGGTCGTGATGGTTGGTGGTATGACAAGAATGCCGGCCGTGATTGAGAAAGTGAAATCAATCTTTGGTAAAGACCCAATGCAGGGTGTGAATCCAGACGAAGTCGTGGCTGTGGGTGCTGCGATTCAGGGTGGCGTGTTGCAGGGTGATGTGAAAGATGTATTGCTACTCGATGTGACGCCTCTGACGCTTGGTATTGAGACGATGGGCGGTGTGCGTACGCCGCTGATTGATCGTAACACTACGATTCCAACGTCGAAGTCGGAAGTATTCTCGACCGCATCGGATAACCAGCCACAGGTGGAAATCCACGTGTTGCAGGGTGAGCGTGAGTTCGCGAAGGATAATAAGTCGCTTGGGCGCTTTATCCTGGACGGAATTGCACCAGCGCCACGCGGAGTGCCACAGATTGAGGTGACGTTTAACCTCGATGCGAATGGTATTTTGAATGTGACGGCGAAGGACAAGGGAACTGGTAAGGAGCAGTCAATTACGATTCAGAACTCTGGCAATATGAGCAAGGATGATATCGAGAAGGCACAGAAGGAAGCCGAGATGTATGCCGAGGAAGACAAGAAGAAAAAAGACGCGATTGATGCAAAGAACCACCTAGAAAATACGATTTATCAGGCCGAGAAAATGCCGTCGGAGTATAAGGATAAGATTAGCGATGAGGATAAGGAGACGATTAAGAAGGCGGTAGAGGAAGCTCGTAAAGTATTGAATGACGAGTCGGCGGATAAGGATAAGTTCGAGGAAGCGACGAAGGAGCTGTCGGATAAGATTATGCCGATCGGTGCGAAATTATATCAGGCTAGTGCTGATGATGCTAAGTCGGATGATAAGAAATCGTCTGATGGTAAATCTTCGGGTAGCGACTCGGATGAGCCAGTCGAAGGGGAAGTGGTTGATAAGTAAGGTTTGTTACTAAAAAGTAGATTAATCGGCGGAGGGGCGCCGATTTTTCATGAAGTAATAATTGTCTCTTGAAAAACTTGATTTTTTTCGTTTAATTCACTATAATCATAAGCATGAAGGGCGCATACATTTCTAATAAGCTTGTTTTATTATTAACTATAACGTTGTTGAGTGGAATGGCTCTTGCCTCTTCTCATGTCTCTGCCGACGATACTTCCGTCGTAGACCAAATCAACATTACCGTCCCAGTCTCTTGTACTATGTCTGGTACTGGTATGCAGTCACATAATGCAACAATTAATAATGGCCAGTATGACTCTACTATTGGTGAAACTACTATGAAAGCTTTTTGTAACGATTCTGAAGGTTTTGCTATTTATGCTATAGGATATACCGATAATACGGATGGCAAGAACGTCTTAACTAATGCGGACTTAGGTGCAGCTTATGATATAGTGACTGGTACTTTGACTAGTGGAGCGGATTCTCAATGGGCCATGAAGTTATCCACTGACACTACTCCAGAACCGACTTATCCAATTGTGATTCAGAATAATTTCGATTCATTTCGGGAAGTGCCAGATGTCTATACGCTTGTCGCTAAGCGTGCCGCTAATACAGATTTAGGTACTAATGCAGAAGGTTCTACTTTAAAATCTACTTATCAAACTTATATTTCAACTACTCAATCTGCTGGGACTTACACTGGACAGGTGAAATATGTTTTGGTGCATCCAAACTATGTAGGCGAGTCTGCAGTGAGGGATGCAGTTACGGTGGTGTTTGATGGTAATGGTTTGATATTCCCAGATGGTTCTACTACTAATACTGTTAAATATACTAACGTGTGTAAGCCTGCGAGGTATACCTACGTGGGTGATGTTTATCAGGAGATAATGACCTCCAATCTGTCTGCCGGCGGCATACAAAATGGTACTCCTTACACAGATAATGAAAGGATTTCTCAAACTATTACTGTGCCCAATGCTGATAAAGTTAAGGTAGTAGTGGACTATGGGATTACTGCTGAAACTGCTGGTGTGGCGATAATAGAAGGTACTTGGGATGGAGGTCCTCCTAGTGAGAATTATGCAGAGATAGCCTCTGAGAGCAATATGCAAGGACAGCAGTCTTTTACATTTGAAGGTGATACTATAACGATTTATAGTCAGACTTGGGGTGTTCCGGAATCGGGCTATGATTATGGTTTCTATGTTAGAATTTATCCAGTTTATAATACAGAACAGCCGAACACTGTTGGTGAAGAATTGCCGAGTACTGATTGTTCGTTTGTATCTGTTTCGGGTAGCTATGTCGAAACTACTGAATGGCACGATAGATGGAAAACTACTGTTGATGGACAAGAAAAAGATATAATGCTATCAATAGATTATGGTGAAATGATAGATTATTATCCTACTATGGAAGAGGCAGTAAAGGATTATTTATTGAAAAATTATAATAAAATTGGGTCAGAGGTTATATTGCGAGCCTATAACCCTGTAACCTTTGATGAAGTGTATGCTGAAGCTGGGAAAACCAAAAATAATGATTATTATGTGATTCAGGATTTGGATGTGAAGATGTGTAATAATGTATCGCCAGAGGAGGAGACTACTGTAGTAGATATCCGTGATAATAATACGTATAAAATTGTAAAACTATATGATGGAAATTGTTGGTTTAAGGAAGATTTGAGATTGGACCCGACCGATTCTACGGTTGCTGCGAGTATGTCGGAATTAAATACAAATGCCTCAAACGAAGAAATCTACAACTATATTCATGGTGGTAATAGCGGCAATGTGGATGGTTGGACCAGCGTAGGAGTTTCTAAGCCTAACGATTGGCCATACAATTCTGGTGCAACGATGCCTTTTATTAGTTTTCCGGAAAATGAGAATATTGGAGTGTATTATAATTATTGTGCTGCTACCGTTGGTACATATTGTTATGACGGGGCGACTAATGTTAGCTCTTCGACTATGCCGTCCGATATTTGTCCAGCGGGTTGGCGTTTGTTTACAGCGGATGAAGCAATGGAGTTAAATCATTTTAGGTATTATAGTTATCGTTCTGTCTCACGTGCTGCAAGTATTTTTCTTCGTACTGAACGCGATAGCGGAGGATATTATTCTCCTGGAGGTGTCAACAATGAGACTGACTCGATGACGGAAAAAAATTATACTCATTATTGGTCGGCTTTGCCATATGGGATAAAATATGATTCTTATCATGGGGTAGAGCAGCCATTCCGTGGAAATTATTATGATTTGGCATATGGCAAGAATATACGCTGTGTTATTTCGACGTCTGATTAACATGTAGCTCTAATATTGTTATGATATAATAGAGGCATGGCAATAGAGAGGTTAGTGGAGCCGACGGTTGCGGGGTCGGATGCGGAAGAAGAGAAGATTGAGATTTCGCTTCGGCCGACAAATTTTGATGAGTACATCGGGCAGGAACATTTGAAGCGGAATTTAAAGTTGGCGATTGATGCAGTGAAGAAGCGGGCGGATGGTTCGACGCTCGACCACGTGCTATTATATGGACCACCGGGACTCGGTAAAACAACGATGGCGGGGGTGATTGCGCACGAGCTAGGAGCGTCGCTCAGGGTGACTTCGGGGCCGGCGATTGAGCGGGCAGGGGACCTGGCGTCGATTTTGACGAATTTGAAAGATGGTGATGTGCTGTTTATTGATGAGATTCACCGGTTAAGACGAGCAGTGGAAGAAGTGCTTTACTCGGCGATGGAGGATTATAAGCTAGATATTGTAATAGGGAAGGGGCCGGCGGCGCGGTCGGTGCGGCTGGATTTGCCGAAGTTTACGGTAATTGGGGCGACGACGCGAACGGGGTCGCTCGCGGGGCCTTTGCGCGATAGATTTGGGATTATTCATCGGCTGGAGTATTATAAAGAGCCGGAGATTGAGCAGATTATCAACCGGACGGCGGGGATACTAACGACGAAGATTGAGCCGGAAGCGACGAAGTTGCTTGCGACTCGGTCGCGACTGACGCCGAGGATTGCAAACCGGATTTTCAAGCGAGTGCGAGATTATGCGGATGTGAATGGGGATGGGATTGTGGATGTGGCGATTGCGACGGATGCGCTGAAGATGATGGAGATTGATTACTTGGGGCTGGACCCGGCAGATCGGAATATGCTGAGGCTGATGTATGAGAATTACGGAGAGCGACCGGTAGGGTTGACGACGATTGCGGCGTTGACGGGCGATGAGGCGGCGACGATTGAGGATTTCTATGAGCCGTATTTGATGCAGATGGGCTTACTTGCAAGGACACCTAAGGGGCGAGTGGTGACCGAAAAGGGGCGTAAACATTTACAAAATAAGGAAAATGTGGTATAATGGGGTTATATACTACTGGACCATAAAGGAGTCAAGATGGATGAAAATCTAGCAAAAATCAGACACGAACGAAGTAAAAGGGATTTTCCTGGGTTAAAATTGGAAGATGGCGAATATGTGGAATATTTTTTTAAAAGGGCGAAGATTTGTTTGTGGATGATATGGGGCGCTACGTTTATTGGTCTGGTATTGATACTGTTGGCGTTCTTGATTGTATTGATGAATCAGACGGTGATAGATGAAATGGGAAAGAATTTCTTGTTTATTATCTTGTTTGCACTGCTGGCTACTGCGTTGATTATCTGGATGATTGCCCTCAAAATATACAATGGTAATAAACTATATATTACCAATAGACATGCTATTCAGATGGTAATGAATTCGCCGGTGTCGACTTCTATCAATATCATTAATTTGAAGTCGGTGGAAGATGCAAGTTTCCGACAAACGAATTTTATGCAAAAAATGTTCCATTATGGAACTTTTAGATTGGCTACGGTAGGGGAAGAAACTACTTATACTTTCCCATATTCAGATATTTCGCCGAAGGAGCTAAGAGGCGTAACGGAGCTGATTTCGGCAGCGAAACAAGATACGAGAGAAGAAGATTAGTTGCGGTTGTATTTGGTGTAGGTGTCTTCTTTTTCGAGGCGGGCTTTCAGGGTGTATTCTTGGCATTTGCCATTTTTGCAGTCGGCGGCCTCGTAAGAGTAAGAGCTGGCTGGGTCACCTAAGTTGTGCCCATCAGGGTCGGTCCAGAGGCTGGGGTCGATGACTTTGAGATTGTCTTCGGAGATAAATTCTGGATAATAGCCATGGTCTTTGTAGAAATCTTCTTCGAGGGCGTAATACATGGCATTGATGGCGGTCTTGCGATTGTCGTCGCGTTTCATGGCGTCGAGGTTGGATTTCTGAACGAGAAATAGGAGAAGCAGGAGACCTGCGAAGGTCGCTACGATTATGATTTCTAATATAGTGAAGCCACGTTTGGTATTCATATCATATATTATATCATAGATATCCATGCTTATTTTGACAAAAAAATAAGGCCTTGGGCCTATAGGGAGCTTGTGCTGGTGGTACCGGGTGGGATTGAACCACCGACCTTGGGCTTATGAGTCCCACGCTCTAACCAGCTGAGCTACGGTACCGTGTAATGCTATTATACCCCATATGGGGTATAATAGCAAGCGGTTGTGTTTACCTGTTTAGGAAGCGCTTTCGAGCTTGGCGGCGACCGAAGACGTATACTGCGATTGGCGAAATGGCGATAGCCGCGATGATTAGTAACTCATGGCGTGAAGTTTCTTGGCTTCCGGAAGCGTTTTTGGTAATAAAACCAGTTTCTGGTGGCGTGATATCGATTTCGAACGATTCGAGTTCGTTGTCGATGTCTTTGTGCTCGATAAGGAGTTTGCCGTCGTGGTAAAGGTTTTCAAAGATAACTAGTTGAGCGCCGCTTAATCCTTCAGTGTTGAAGCTATATTCCATTGGGAATTCGCCACATGATTCGGTTGGAGTAAAGGTGACGGATTGTTCGACTAGTTTGCTATTTACTAAGAGACCGTTGCCTGTACTTTTGTCCATGACTACTCCAGTGACAGTGTACTCTAGACCAGGTTGGAGACAGTAGTGGACCATATCGGTAACTGTAACGTCGGCATTAACTGGGAAGATTTTGGTACCATCTTCGGTTGGTTGGACAGTAGTGCTAATATCGATGAGGTAGACAGTTTGGTCTTCGTCTTCGAGGTCTTCGTGAGAAATGATTGGTTCCTTAGAATCTGGGTCGCTGGTGGAAGTGACTTTGTACAGCGTTTCGTAGACTACGACTGGATGTCCAGCGATTGCAGTAGTATCAATGGCTGGGAAGACCATTTCGACAGTGCCGCATTTTTGTTCCGGAGTGAAGGTGACGCTTTGGGTGACTGGTTCATCGTTAACAAGCACTGGGCTGCCGGTGGTTTTATCCATGAGCACGCCGGTGATAGTGTAGGGTTGCCCTGCGATTGCACAGTAAGAAACGGTGTCTTTGATGGCGGTTTCTGTGCTAGGTACAATGAGTTTATCATCGTCGCTATTGTCTGTAGCGATGGTGCCGAGGCTGATAACATCTACAGTTTGGTCTGAATCGGTAATATCTTCATGGGAGGCTTTGATTTCGTTCTTGTAGTAGAGCTTTTCGAAGACGACGATGGATTTGCCGGCAATTTCGGAGGTGTTGACTGGGAAGAGCATTTCGACGGTTCCACAGTCGTCGGCATCTGACGGAATTGTGAGGCTTTGAGTAATAGTCTTACCGTTAATGAGGAGTGGTTTACCAGTAGATTTATCCATTAAAGTGCCGGTAATAGTGTAGGTGTAGCCGGATTTTGCACAGTAATCGATGGTGTCTTTGATGACGGTATTTTCTCCAGCTTTGAGGTATTTGTCTCCGTCCTCTTTGTCGACTGCCTGGGTGGAGATGGAGAAATCAGCACAATTGTTGGCCCAGTAATCTTTGCCGCTATCGTTAAGATTGACGACCTGGCCATTGGTAGAAATAGTGAAGGTTTTCTTTTCGTTGTTGAGGTTCGTGCAGAACATGTTGGTGTCGCATTTAAGCTCTTGGATGAGGTAGGTACCGGCAGGGAAGGCGCCTACATCGTTTCTTGGAGTGGTAGCTTTACTCTTAAAGCCGAACCAGGTTCCGTAACCGGCATAAGCGATGGGGGCTTCGGATGAATAGTATAATTCATCGTAGCCGTTAGTGTGATTGGTGTGTGGGTTGACACTGGCTCTAGTGTCAACGACGCCGTTGGCATCTGATACAACAATGTGGTTTTCTGTGTAACTGCTATTAATAGAAGAGATTTCGAAGACGGTATTTGCCATGGGTGTATTGGTGGTGGTGTCTTTTTTGGTAAAGGTAATATCACCACGGATGGGTTGGTTTTCGAACTTGATGGTGATGTTTGCGTTGTTGTTGGTGGGAATGGTGAAGGTTTTGTTGTTTGGGCTGTCTACAACATAGCCGGAAGCTGCAGTAGTTTCTTGTATTCTGTATGTACCATAGGGGAGATTTTCGAATGTGAAGCTACATTCACCGGCGGCCATGGTTTTGGTGGCTACTGGTGTGCTGACGGCAATGATAGAGCCGTTGTAGTAGGTGGCGTTGGTTTTGGCGATGTTGGTTAAGGTGAATTTGGTGCCCGCAAAGCTCAAATCGCCAGAGTTGGTGCAGGTACCAGTGTCTTTGTCGGTTTTATTGACGGTGAGCTTGCCTTTTTTGATGGTATTTTTGAAAGTGACGGTTACACCTGCTTCGGTTGGCTTGGTGGATTGGGAGGAACTGGTTACGTTGTAATAAGTGTTGGAGCCACTTTCTTCGATTCTGTAAGTTTTGTCGACGTCGAGTTCGGTGAAAGTAACGGTGTTGCTTTCGCCTGCTAGGGTTTTGGTGGCAACTTGAGTATTACCATCGAAAAGAGTGAACTTGATTCCGCTGAAGTTAGTGTCGCCTTGTGCGATACAGGAACCGTTTTTGTCGAAGATTTCGGTATCACATTTGCGAACGATGATTTTGCCGGCTGGTTTTGGCTTTTGTTCAATCCAGACGACGATTTGGATACCTTCATGGCCAGTGTTGTTGGTTCGATATAATTGGTATGCGTTGGCTGCGTCCCAAAGGCCGCCGGTGTTCTCATTGATGATTTTTGCTAAAGAACCATCGCCATTGCTGTCTGCAACTTCTCTAACCTTGCTTAGTTGGTCTGAATTAAGTCCTGAGTTATAACCACCAAATAAATGGCCAATGACGGCGTGGGTAAAGGCAAAAAGACGATATTGTTGGATAGTTTTATTGCCTAGCGATTCGCCGCCGCGAGCTTCCCCCCATGATGAATCATTTGCCACTCCATTGAAAATACTGTTTTGTGGCTTGTGTTGGTTGAGGTATATAATTAATTTAATCTTGTTGGCTATGCTTGAGTTTGAAAAACTTGTCGTAGCTGGAAATGTCCAGCCGTGTGGAGTTGCTTTTGGTGGTTCAGCACAGTACGCGTCGTATGATTCGCCGTTGACATTTGCCGAGTAATATCTTGTATTTGTGCTACCATAGTAAATCGTTGGCGTCCCATCTTCGATAAAGATTTGAGTATTATCGCCTTCCTGGGTAATTGCGTTCGTATCGCCTTTAGTACTGGTGATGAAATATGCGGCTGTTGACAAGACAGCGACTATGAAACACCCAATGAGGGATGCCCGTAGGATAGTTTGTCGACGTGAAATCTTAAACATTTTGTTTTCCTTGTTTATTTAATATGACCTAGTTGTAATTTTATAATACGCTTATTTTTAAAAAAGTCAAGGATAATTTGGCGGAAAATGTGTGGGTTGTGGAAAAGTCTAAAAAAGACCGAGATTGGCCTTTGATACTTTTGGTACACCCGGCACGATTTGAACGTGTGACCTTCAGTTCCGGAAACTGACGCTCTATCCAGCTGAGCTACGGGTGCAAATGGTACACCGGATAGGATTCGAACCTACGACACCTAGTTCCGAAGACTAGTGCTCTAATCCACTGAGCTACCGGTGCATAGTGATATTATACCATAAAATGGGGGTATTTGGTATAATGGGGGTATGAATATACTGTATTGTGGCGATGCGGGAATTAGCCGGGGGGTGTTGGTATCGATATTATCGCTACTAATGAATGGGCGGCGGAGATTTGACGAGGCACGAGGCGTGATGGTGGAACAGAAAGAGGCTTGCGAACCTATATATAATATATATATAGCGACGATTTCGTATGACAATGTCATGCAGTTTGAAGCGAAGACGGTGGAGTTCTTTGACGAGCTGGTGAAGAAATACAATAAGAAAAGTTTTGTGAAGTTGATTGATGCGACAGATGTATTTAAGGCGAACTTGCCAAAGAAAAACATGGGGTCGTATTTTACGCCGTGCTCGATGTTGAGGCTGTATATTGATAAAGTGCCAGAGCTTGCGAAGTTGGATAGAATATTGTATTTGGATTATGATGTGGTTTGTCGGGGGGATATTTCGGAGTTTTATAATATGGATATGAATGGCGTGGAGGCGGCAGGGGTGCTCGATATCTATGGACGGAGGTGGTATCACTATCATGGGTTGTTTGTGCAGGATTATATGAACTCTGGAGTGATGTTATTTAACGTGCCGGAATGTTTGAGGTCGGGGATGTTTGAGCGGGCGGTAGAACTATGTGTGTTAAGGCGGATGATGTTAGCAGATCAGGCGGCGCTGAATAAAGCGATTGAGCGACGAAAGTTGGTGGCGCGCAAATATAACGAGCAAGAAGAACGGCCGAAGGCTGATACGGTGTTGCATCATTTTTCGAATAATTTTAAGTTTTGGCCGTATTTTAAAGTGCAGAAAGTGAAACCATTTGAGGTGGAGAAGGTGCATAAGGTTTTGAAGATTACGGAATATGATGATATATTGGAAGAGTATAATAAACTAAAGGGGAAACTTTAATGGCGAAAGCGGAATTATTTCAGAAAGATATACCAAAGAAGGAACGCGTATTCTATTATGAGAACGAAACAGACGATCCGATTAAGACGGATGAGCAAGAAAAGAAAGTTGAAGTAGGGCTGCCCGAAGGGTATGAGTTCATCCCGAAACATTGGTGGACGAGAGCGTATTCGGCGGTGCTGTTTCGGATTTTTTGGATATTTGGGCAGTGGTACGAGAGGTGGTATTGGCAGACGAAGTTTCATGGACGAGAGAAGTTGAAAGCCGCTAAAGGCAAAGGGTATCTCATTTATGCGAACCATACGAATCCGTTTCATGATGTGTTCGGGCCGGCGATTGCAGCGGATAGAAGGATTTTTACGATTATTTCACCTGTGAATTTGAAGATTCCGGGAATTGGGCCAATATTGCCATATATTGGCGGGTTACCACTAGGGAAGTCGGCGGCGGAGAAAAAAGCGTTTAATGAGGCGGTAGACAAGAGATTGGCGCAGAAGAAGGTGCTAGTGATATATCCGGAGGCGCATGTGTGGCCGTATGCGACAAAAGTACGGAAATTCCCGGCGGGTGGACGGTCATTTAAATATGCGGTGCGGAATAATTTGCCGGTGTATGCGATGACGACGACGTATCATCGGCGGACGAAGCGGAAGAAGGGAGATTTGCCGAGGATGGAAGTGTATCTTGATGGGCCATTTTATCCAGAGACGAAAGGTTCGGATGAAGTGCGGCAGGACAATTTAGCACAAAAAGTTTATGATTCTATGGTAAAATATAGTAAGAAGAATACTTACGAATATTTTAGGTATATCAAGAAAAAATGAGTATATTCAATACAGGCAATCCGATTAAAAAGCACGTGAAGGTGGTGCCGGTGTTTTTGACGATTAATAGTGCTTATGCACCATATGCGGCGGCGGCGATTCATTCGCTTGTGCAACACGCTAATCCGAAGCGGTATTATCGGGTGATTATATTGCATGATGGGCTGAATTTGGTGAATCGGTGGAGGCTGAGGAATCTGGTGACGCGAAACGTGGCGATTCAGTTTAAGAAGATGTCGCGGAGTTTGTATCTGAAGGCGATTGTGGCGTATTGCACGCGGCGGCAGAAGGGGGCAGGTGATTTCTTCTCGTCGGCGGTATATTATTATCGGGCATTTATTCCGTTAATGTTCCCGTTGTATCGGAAGGCGGTGTATATTGACAGCGATACAATTCTGAGGGGCGACATTGGCGAACTCTATGATACTGAACTAGGCGATAATGTGATGGCGGCAATGGTGGATCCGAAAGTAACGGTGATTCCGGAATTTCGGGATTATGTTAACAATGCACTGGGGATACCACATGATGAGTATGTGAATTCGGGGGTGCAGGTGATGGACCTTCGTAAAATGCGGAAGTGCAAATATTTGTCGACGATGATTGAACTAATCCGGAAGTATGATGCGGATTTGGTGGCACCGGATCAGGATTATCTAAATGTGATATTGAGAGGGAAGATTGAATTCTTGAACCCGGTGTGGAATGCGGAACCGGTGAAAGATTTGCCGCGGAATGTGAAATTGGTGCATTTTAATTTGTTTAATAAACCGTGGCATTATAAAAATGTGCCATGTGAGAGGATTTTTTGGAATGCGGCGAAAGGGACGGGGTTCATGGGGGATTTGAAGCGACAACAGGCGGCGTTTGATGCTGAGAAGCAAAAAGCTGACCATGCTAAAGTTGACGCGCTGATCCAAAAAGCCGCAAAGCTCGCGAAAAGTAAAGAGCCGGTCATCAAGTTATAGATTCAATTACAGTACTCTTCGGACGCGGGTCGCTCGCGCCCGTCGTCACGGGGCTCGCGCCCTACCCCTCGGTCGTAACCTCCGGAGTGTCCTCAGAATACTGTAATTGAATCTATGAATTGATTGTGCTTTTTGCTTTTCGCGGGGGTTGTGGTTTTTTGGATGGTGTGATAAGTATTGGGAATGTGGAAGTGGCTTGGGAAGCAGGTGCATCAGTCGTGGTTGGTGGTGTGGATGTGCGTGGGGATTATAGTGGGGGTGGTGCTTGGAATAGTGCTTAGAGTGAATTATTTTGCGTCGCCGGTGTGGGTGGTGTTTGGCGTGGTATTGATGGTGGTTGGGTATTTGAGACCGCGGTGTGTGATGATGGTATTTGCAGTGGTGGCTGGGATGGTGTTGGCGTTTGGTAGGATTGCGAGTGAGCTAGCAGGTGAGAATTATGTGAGGGGGCTATGTGGATACGAGGTGGTGGTGAGTGGAGTGGTGGAAGGCGATCCGGAGACTGATGAAAATGCGACGAAATTGAAACTGGGGGATTTGAGATTTGGTGAGGAGGGAATGGGGGCTGCGGGGAGTATATATGTTACGATGAACGAGAACGAGGAGTTGGCACGGGAAGATAAGGTGACGCTTAGCGGGGAAATGTCGGATGGGTTTGGAACTTATGTGGGATATATGTATCGACCGAAATTAGTAAAATGGGAACGGCCAGAGCCGGGGTCATGGGTGCTTAAGGTGAGGAATTGGTTTGCGGAGCGGGTGAGGACGGTGGTACTAGAGCCGGAGGTGCGACTGGGGCTATCGTATTTGATGGGGCTAAAAACGGGACTACCGGACGAGTTGGATGAGAACTTGCGAATAGTGGGATTAACGCATATCGTGGTAGCAAGCGGAACGCATTTGTCGATATTGGTGGAGGTGGCGAGGAAGATATTTGGGAAACTGTCGCGATTCGCGGGGGTGCTATTCGCGGGGGTGTTTGTGGTGTTTTTTATGGCGATGGTGGGGTGGACGCCGTCGATTATGCGAGCGGGATTGATGACTTTGTTGACGCTGGTTGCGTGGTATTCGGGAAGGGAAGTGGCGGCGTGGCGATTGATATTAATGGTGGCGGCGGTGACGTTGATGGTGGAGCCAGGGTTTGTGGGTAATATGGGGTGGCAATTGTCGTTTGCGAGTTATGCTGGGATAATGATGATTGGACCGAGGGTGACGAACTTTTTCTATGGAGCGAAAAGGCCAGGCCTGATTGGCGGAACCGTGATTGCGACGCTATCGGCAACGACGATGACTTTGCCGATTATACTATATCATTACGGCATGATGTCATTGGTGTCGGTGGTGGCAAATTTACTAATACTGCCGACTTTGCCGTGGGTGATGGGGCTGGTGTTCGTGGCTGGTGTGGTGGTGGGGTTGCCGGGAGTGCCGATGGTGGCTGGGTGGTGCGCGACAAAGATGTTGGATTATCACATGATGGTGGTAGGGTGGTTTGCGGGGATGCGGGAATTTGTGGTGGAGGTGCCACGGTATCAGTGGTGGGTGTTTGGAACATATATAATAATAGGGCTGACGAGCATTGTTCTTAGTATTGTGTATAAAAGTAAAAGTATGATAGAATATAAGCATGAGTGAATTAATAGCCAAATCAGATAATAGTAAATATGAAAAAATGAGAAAAGCGTTTTTGTGGACTGGGGTGACAATATTGATTGGCGAGCTAGTTTTCGGCGCAATCTTGATTTTGACGGGTGGATGGAGTATTGAAGTTGGTAGGGCACAACTCACTTTCTTCCTATTAGGGGTGTATTTGTTTGTTGGTGTAAATAACTTCGTAAGAATTGAAAAAGGCGATAGCGTGACGCGAGGATTAGCTTGGATGAGCTTAGGCTCTAATCTAGTGGCGTTACTATTTGGGATATTGCTGTTATGGGAAGTAATACCAGTTGTTGAATACGTAGACAAGACTTTATCGGGTTATTTGGGAAGGAACTATACATTTCGAGATGCTGTACCGTCAATCTATTCCAAAATGGCTTTGGTTGTATTGAGTTTGGGAATGGCTGGTTTTTGGATTTCTAATGTGCTCTCTATTCGAGAAACCGTTAAGCCAGTGAAACCGCTAAAGATAACTGCTGTGATTTGCGAGATTTATTGTTCTGGATTTGCAATTGTGATGACGATGATTGGTTTTGAAAACCTTAGTGATTACGAAAACTTGTTGAAATGGTCACAATTATCTGGATTAGCCGCTTTGGCTTTTATAATAACCGCGTTGGCGGCCTTGATTATTTCTAGAACAAATCATGCTAAGAACGATAATGATGGTGTATTAATGCAGGACGATAAGGAAATACAAACTACAATTCAGGAAATGATTGAAAAAGAGGTACAGGAAAGATTAAAAACAGAACTAGAGAAGGCGAACAACGAAATAGTACCTCCACTGCAATCGGATGATATGCCTCCGATAGCAAGACGGGAAGAGAAGGACACTGTTGTGCAGACTAATACTTCAGTTACAGATTCGAGGGTTAGTGGTAATGTTTTCTTAGACAATCAGGCTTCAGTGCAGACTGATGAATTTTTGACACAGACTAATGAACCTACGGCGCAGAGCAATGAATCTTTAGTACGCGATGATGGCACTTCGGTGCAGGCCAATGAGCCCAACAATTCGACGCAAGAATAAAAAATCGCTAGTTTTACTTTTAACGTGTAAAGTGGTAGAATTAAGAGAAGTTGATTAATAATTTTGATGGGAGAAAAATATGTCAGGACATAGTAAATGGGCGACGACTAAGCGGCAGAAAGCTGTGGTGGATGCGAAGCGGGGAGCGTTGTTCACGAAGATTGGAAACCAGATTGCAATTGCGGCACGAGGTGGCACGGATCCAGCGATGAATCCGTCGCTTGCGATGGTACTTGAGAAAGCGCGGCATGCGAATATGCCGAAGGCGAATATCGAGCGTGCGATAGCGAGAGCGGCGGACAAGTCGGCGGCTGCTTTGATTGAAGAAGTGTATGAGGCATATGGTCCCGGGGGAGTGGGGATTGTGATTGAGGTGGCGACAGATAACAAGAATCGGACTTTGCCGGAGGTGCGCCATACTTTAGATAAAAACGGTGGTCGGATGGCGGATTCTGGGTCAGTGATGTTCCAGTTTAAGCGCAAAGGTGTAATCGAAGTTGACGAGAAGGGCGACGATGCGATGATGGTGGCACTTGACGCAGGGGCGGAAGATGTGTCGGACGAGGAAGATGGTACGGTCATCTATACTGATGCATCGGATTTGATGAAAGTGCGACAGGCTTTAGTAGATGGTGGACTGACTGTGACCTCTGCGGAGTTGCAGTATGTGCCATCGAGCTACGTGCCAGTAGAAGGCGAGTCGGCCGAGAAGTTGGAGAAACTGTTGGCGGCGATAGATGATTTGGATGACGTAACTAACGTATATACGAACGCTGAGTAGAAGATATGTCGCTACAACGAAATAGGCAAATCGTTAAAATTAGTATACTTGGGATTATTGTTAATCTAATTCTGGTGGGATTTAAAGCCGTGGTGGGGCTGGTAGCGAATTCAATTTCAATTGTGCTTGATGCGTTGAATAACTTGACCGATGCACTGTCGTCGATTGTGACGATAGTGGGAGTGAAACTGGCGAGTAAAAAGCCAGACGCGAAACATCCGTTTGGTCATGGAAGAATTGAGTATTTTTCGGCGGTGATTGTGGCGATTATCGTACTGGCGGCCGGCGTGATAGCGCTAAAGGAATCGGTGGAGAAGATTATTAATCCTGAAGCGGCAGATTATTCGGTGTTATCTTTAGCGATTGTGGCAGTGGCGGTACTAGTGAAGTTCTTCTTTGGACGATATGTGAAACGCCGCGGCAAGGAATTAAACTCTGGCAGTTTGGTGGCGAGTGGAGTGGACGCAATATCGGATGCAGCGCTGTCTTTGTCGGTGCTAATCGGTGCGATAATTAGCTTTGTGTGGCATATTAGTTTGGAAGGATATATCGGTATCGTGATTGCGGCGATGATTATTCGGACGGCGGTGGAGATTCTGCATGATTCGGTGAATGATTTGATTGGAGCGCGAACAGATAATGAACTTGCAGTGAAGATGCGTCAGGCGATTATGAAGTTCCCGGAAGTGCTCGGGGTGTACGATATGGCACTTCATAACTATGGGCCGAACAAAATAATTGCGAGCGCGCATATTGAGCTAAGCGATCAGATGCGGACGCGAGAAATTCATCGTTTGTCGCGTCGGATTGAGACGAAGATTTATGAGAAGTACGGGATAATACTGACTTTGGGAGTGTATGCGTCGAATGAGAGCGGGAAGTCGAAAGCAGTGAAACAGAAGATTGGTGAGATTGTGAGTGGGGTGAGCTCGGTGAAACAAGTGCATGGATTTTATCTTGATGAAGAAAACAGGGAATTGTCGTTTGATTTGGTGTTTGATTTTGCGGAGGAGGATGTGGCTGGGAAGGTGGAAGAGATTCGACGCTTGGTGAAAGAAAAATATCCTGACTACAAGGTGTATATAATTGCGGATACGGATTTAGATTAAAATTAAAATAAGCCCCCTGGATGGGGCTTATTTGCCGTTTTTTAAGCGAGGATGCTTCCTCTTGTCGCTGTGCTTGTGGTTATTGTTGCGATTTTGCTTAGAAACCGGCTTCATTGTAAATTTTCTTGCCATGGGGTAATTATATCATATTTTGTTAAGATATGGTATAATTAGAGGTGGAAGGGTGGCCGAGTGGTTGATGGCACTGGTCTTGAAAACCAGCAGATTAACGTCTCGCAGGTTCGAATCCTGTCCCTTCCGCCATGCTTTGACAAGCATGCTCAAAAAGCAGGACTCGTTTGTCACTTCGTTCCAATCGAATCCTGTCCCTTCCGCCATAGGAGCGCCAATCTTGGCGTTTTTTTCGTTATTAGTTGATGTCAAGGTCGGGGGTGTAGGTGGCGTTGATGCCGAGGTTCATAAGGGTGACCATTTCATTATCGGAGAGCATGTGGGTGGAGTGGAGTTCGGTGTCGGCGAGTTTTGGGAGGGTCTCGAGGGCTTTCTTGGCGACGGGATTGGTGGTGGAGCAAATGGAGAGGGCGATGAGGACTTCGCTGAGGTCGAGGTAGTGGGCTTTGAAATTGGAAATGCGGTCTTTGATATCGAGAATAGGAGTGAGGACGGCGGGGGCGATGAGGTCGACGGAGTCGGGGATGTGGTTGATGGTTTTGAGGGCGTTTAAGATGGTGCTGGAGACGGGAGAGAGGTAGTCGGTGCGGCGACCGGTGACGTAGCGTTTGCCGATTTTGAGGCAGGCGCTGGGGTGGCCGGAGGATTTGAGTTTGTCGAAGGCGTGGGCGACGACGGTGCGTTCGTCTTCGGTGATGCCGAGCTCGTTCATGAGAAGTTTGATGCGTTCGGGGACTTCGGGGGCGACGAGGCCTTTCTTGAGATCGGCTATGGCGCGGTAGTAGCGGCGGATGATTTCGTCTTTGGCGGCGCGCTGGATGGCCTTGTCGTCGGTGATACATTCGCCGATGACGTTGACGCCCATGTCGGTGGGTGAGTAGTAGATGTCGCGACCGGTGATGCGGTGGAGGATTTCTTTGAGAACGGGGAAGGTTTCGAGGTCGCGATTGTAGTTGACGACTTGTTCACCGTAGTGTTCGAGATGGAAATAATCAATCATGTTGATGTCGCCAAGGTCGGCAGTGGCGGCTTCGTAGGCGACGTTGACGGGATGCTTGAGCGGTAGCGACCAGACTGGGAAGGTTTCGAACTTGGCGTAGCCGGCGTTGACGCCTTTTTTGTATTCGTGGTAGAGCTGAGAGAGGCTGGTGGCGAGTTTGCCAGAGCAGGGACCGGGGGCGGAAACGACGACGAGGGGTCTTGTAGTCTTGATGTAGGGATTGGCGCCGTAGCCTTCGTCGGATACGATGGTGGCGACGTCGGTGGGGTAGCCTTTGGTGAAGGTGTGGAAATAGGTGTTGATCTTGTAATCTTGCAGCTTGCGGGCGAAATCTTCGGCTTTTTTCTGGCCTTTGAACATGGTGATAACGACGGAGCTGACGTAGAGGCCGCGGGCGCGGAGAAATTCGATGAGACGGAGGATTTCGGTCTCGTAGGAAATCATGTGGTCGGCGCGGATTTTGGCGTGTTCGATGGCGTCGGCGTTGATACAAAGGATGATTTCGGCGTCGTCTTTGAATTCTTGGAGTAGTTTGATTTTGAGGTCGGGCAGGAAGCCGGGGAGGGTGCGGGCGGCGTGTTGGTCGTCGATGAGTTTGCCACCGAATTCGAGGTAGAGTTTGTCGAACATTTTGATGCGTTGCTTGATTTTGCGTTTCTGGACTTTCAGATATTTGGTTGCATCAAAACATTTTTTCATTTAGAACCTCCTTGTTATTGCTTTATTATAGCATGGGTTTGGCATGTGGTGAAAAAGAATTGAAAAAGGTTAGATAACGCGGGAGACTTCTTCGAGTGTGGTGTCGCCGCGGAGGGCGGTGAGGATGCCTTTTTGCTCGAGAGTGAGCATACCATGGGAGATGGCGGCGCGTTCGATTTCGTTGGTGTTGATATCAGCGACGTCACCACGGATGAAAGCTTGGATATCTTCGGAAACGATAAGTTGCTCCATGATGACGAGGCGGCCATCGTAACCGAAGGGATGTTCTTCGGTGGTGACTGGGTCGTAGAGGGTGATGTTGTCGAGATTGAGTCCTGATAAGATTTCCTGTGAAGCGGAGCTCATGGCTTCACGGATATAAGTGGTTTCGGCGGTAGTGGCGGGGCGAGGTTGCTTAGATGTGGCGAGTTTGCGTACGAGGCGCTGAGCGATGATGAGTCGAATGGAGCTCGCGAAGATAGGATTAACGCCAATGAGGTCAATCATGCGGGCAAAGGCGGCGGAGGTGGAATTAGCGTGGAAGGAACTTAAGACTAAGTGGCCGGTAATGGAAGCCTGGATGGCAGTCTTCGCGGTGTCGGCGTCACGAATCTCGCCGACCATGACGACATCAGGGTCAAGACGGAGCACGGAACGGAGACCTTCGGCGAAGGAGCCGCCGTCGTTGGTGTGGATAGGAATCTGAGAGATGCCAGTGATGCCGTATTCGATGGGGTCTTCTAGGGTGATGATTTTACGTTCGGTGGTGTTCAAAGCATTTAACATGGAATAGAGTGTGGTGGATTTACCAGAACCGGTAGGACCGACCATGAGGACGAGACCACGTGGATGAGAAATGACTTGATTGATTTCAGCCTTTTCTTCGTCGGAAAGGCCGAGGAGGTCGAGGTTGAGGAGGGATTCGTCGAAGTTGAAAAGACGGAGAACGGCGTCTTGGCCATACATGGTAGGAATGGTCTCGACACGGATATTGAGAAGATGCGAGGCGCCGTCGCGGTGGATTTCACGTTGCATGTGGCCAGACTGGGGCGAATTGGAGGCGGTGGAAACGTTGGCGCGAGAGGAAAGCTCGCCCATAAAGATGCGGTAACGGTCGCGGTCGATGTTGGCGACTGGATGCAAGATACCGTCAACACGCATACGGATACGAATGGCGTCGCGGAGGTTTTCGATGTGGATGTCGGAAGCGCCGAGTTTGTCGGCTTGGTCGATGAGATAATCGAAGACTTTCTCAGTGGAAACGCGGGCGAGGGTTTGCGAGACTTCGGCGATGGTGGCGGAGTCGCCTTCGCCGGCGATTTTGATGTCATCATATTGGACGACTTTGGGTGGATCATAGCGGAGCATGAAGACTTTGTAGGCGGAGCCGGAAATAAGGAAGAAGTCGGCCTTCTCGCCTTCGTTGGTGTATTCTTGGCGCATGCGTTCGATGACGCTGCGAGGGGTTTGACTGGTGACCATGAATTGATAATGCTCTTCGCCGCCACCGGCTTGGAGGGGGATAATAAAATCATGGTGCATTTGTTCGATAGTGAGGAGGTCTTTAGTAAGGGGGATTGCATTTTCGAATTCGCGGGTATCAAGATAGGGAAGACCAAGGATGCGACCGCGGTTCGCGGTGGCTTGTTCTTCGTTTTCGCGGCGTTTTTGTTGAATGTTGCTTTCGTCCATGTATACATTATAACATAACAACTATGATATGGTATAATAGAACTATGTTTAAGAAGCTGATGCGCGGCGGTTTGTTGTTGTCGATAAGCGGCGTTTTTTTGCTGTCGAGTACGGTGCAAGCTCTGGATGCGGCGACTTTGATTGAGTATGCATTAAATAAGATATATTTCTTTAATCCGGATGGAGCACAGAATTATTGTACTTCGGGTGGAGATTGTTATATTGCTGGTGATACATGGGATGAGAGAATGTGGTCGGCACTCAGGCATGTGGGGTTTACGCCGGAACAGACGGCGGGGTTGATTGGGAATATTGTACACGAAGGTGGAACGCCGACAACGCAAGAGTTTTCGTATACGGCGGCACGAAATGCCGGCTGTACAACGGCGGAGGGGAAACCTTATGACATTCATACGGATTTCGTGTCAGATAGAGTGCACCATGGTTCGTGCATTAGTAGTTATGGGGCCGGTAGTGAAGTGGTGGGGATAGGACTTGGTCCGGTACAGTGGTCATCGCACAGTCGACGTGAAGGGTATCTTGCTAAAATGGCGGAGCTTGGGCTGTCTAAATACTTTGAGGGTGATGCATATAAGAAGTATGGTAGCTTGACGGACGAGCAGTTACGAGAGAAGATTAAATCGGAAACGGGATCGGAAAATGATTATTGGGCTTTGTGGTGTGCGGCGATTAAGTTTATTTGGACGGAAATGCAGGGAGATTATAAAGGTTTCTTCAATAATTCGACGGCGGCGGAGTATGGAGCGTGGGCGTCAGCATCGTATGAAATCTGTGGCGAGTGTATGGCGGGTGGATCGCAATATAATGCTCGGGTGGCATCGGCGGAAGATTATTGGCGAAAGTATAAAGCTGGTGAGTTTGCGGCGGTAGAAAACGGTTCGGCACCAATGGCAAGTGGCGGGTCATCTTCGACTAGTGCATCGAGTGATGGGTCGAACGTAACGATTATCGGTGATTCGATTACGAATGGAGCGCGGGCGGCTTTGCTGCAGGTCCTACCAAAGGCCGAAATCGTAGCGCAGGATTCGAAACAATTTGCAAGTGGTGGGTCGGCGGAGAATCCTTCTGGGCTTGATATTGTTGAGCAGTTAAAGGCGGCTGGCAAATTGAGGGACATTGTAGTGTTTGCATTGGGGACTAACGGAACAGTGACAAAGAGTGATGTAGACGCCGTATTGAAGGTGGTAGGACCAGATCGACAAGTTTTCTTTGTGACGAATTATGACATAGTGAAGACGAATAAGTATGACGATAATAACAAAGTGTTTGCAGCGGCAGCGGCTAGTAACAATAATGTGGAAGTGATTGATTGGAAAAATGCTGTGTTGACGGCTGCGGGCCAGCCTGGAGATTATGTGACGGATGAGAGTGTGTATGCTGTACACCCGACAGCGGAGGGTCAGAAACTGTTTGTGGAGACGGTAAAGGATGCGATTGGTGGAGTGAAGGCTTCGGATACATGTAGTCCAAGCACAAATGGAGAGCTAGTGATTTATTATCAAGGTGATGAGCCGTGGGGGTCTTTGCCATACGGTAATTGTGGTGGGGCGACGATTGCGGAGGCAGGATGCGGACCGGCGTCGCTTGCGATGATTATTACTGCATTGACTGGCAAGAAAGTAACGCCGGACGAAATCGCTAAGAAGTCTGCTGACCGTGGTTACCGTGTGTGTGGTAGTGGTTCTGCGCATGCGATGACAGAGATTGCTAAGGATTATGGTTTGAAGGTGACGAATTACGGTTCACCATCGATAGCCGAGATTAATCAAGCATTGAAAAATGGAGTGATGTTCCAAGTGGCCGGAACTGGTCCGGTGCCGCTTTCGGGAATTGGACACGTAATTGGGATTAGAGGTATAACCGATGATGGCAAATGGTTGATTTTTGATAGTGCACATAAAGGGCAGGGCACGAACGAACGTGAGTGGGATCCAATGGAAATTTATCCGTATATCGGCAGTGAATGGCGCGGAGTGAGTAAATAGAAAAATAATAAGTTTGAGGAGAGGATGGATGAATAAAAAAGAAAGAGGAATAAAAAAATACTTACAGTCGCCTGGGGTGAAAGTAGTGCTTGCCTTAGCGATTCCTATAATTATTATACTGATTCTAATAATGATATATGTTTTGTCTCAGCCGGAGACTATAGTGGAACCAAGGTTGATAATTGACAATTTTGAAGTGGAGCTACCTGATGTGCCTTCGGAAACGAGACGGCGAATTGAGGAAAAGCTATATTCGCAAGTAGAATTATCTGGAGTTGGTTCTGTGCCCGAAAATGGAGCAGTGATTCGTGAGGGGAGTGTGGATGGATTTACGATTCAAGAATTACATGTCGGTGATTTTATTGTGGATATTGCGTCAGTGCAACAGTCTTATATTATGAAGTACTATTATGGGGAGCTTGATGGTCAGCATGAAACTGAGGGGGCGGCATCGGTGATGGTATATTGTATAGAAGATCCTGACAAAATCATATATGCTAATTTCGCTTGCAAAGCGAATCGTGATTTTGTGAAACCTGATCCGATTCAGTATATATTACCAAGGACGTTTGATGAGTATTCGCTTTCGTATACTTACTCGTTAACTTCGGAGAGTGGTTATGCTGTAGTAGTTACTTTTGATCCACCGGAATCGGTATATTTGAGTGGTCGGGTGGAAGCATTTGAGAATGAGTCGATGGGGAAGATTCGGGAATTTTTGACGGGGGCGGGCGTGGAACCGGATAACTATGAATTTATATATAAATATAAAATAGTAGAATAAGGGCGAACCATCAAAAAATGGTAGGGCCGGATGGAATCGAACCATCATTGTATCCTTAGAGGGGATATGTCCTATCCGTTGAACGACGACCCCGCCGTATAGATATTATACCTTATTCGGTGGGTTTGCGCAACTTGTAATAGATAGACGGGGCGAAGCGAATGGGGGCAAGGAGCTTTTGGGCGCCATCTTCCATTTTGACGAGATTCTTGGTACCGAAGATTTTCTTTAATCCTTTGCTGCGGAAGTTGGATACAGAGAGGACGCGCTCAATGCTGAAACCAGTCTTATCGAAAATATTTTCGACATATTTGGGGTGATAATTATAGAAGCCATTAGCGGCGATGTTTTTGTAATTGGCGACTTTGTGGTCGAAAGGATTGACTTTTGAGCGACCAGTAACATAACGGGCCATCTTGGGGAGAGTGCGTTTGTTGGCAACTTCGATGACGGCAACACCTCCTGGCTTAAGAACACGGTAGAGTTCGGCGATAGCGGCATTCATATCTTTGAGATGATGAGTAACGCGGACCATCATGAGACCGTCAAGCTCGTTGTCCTTGAATGGTAATTTGTAGATGTCGCCGGCGCGAGTTTCGATGCGGTCGCCGTAGATTTCTTTGGCTTGTTCGAGCTCGGATTTGCTGTAGTCGAAAATGATAACCGTATGGGCGCGTTTGAGATATTCGTTGGCAAGGCGTCCATAGCCGCCGCCAATGTCGGCGAATTTGTCCATACGCTTAGGAAGAAGCTTGCGGATAGCCATACGATCGGCTTGGTCTTCGTATTCGCGATCGGCGTCTTCCCAGAAGATTTTTTTGTAGTCGTAACCATTGTAGTCAGAAATAACTTTATCACTCATATTTCTATTATACCATAGGTTTTACGAGGCTTTGGACTTTTTGAATGCGGGACTTGAATTTTTGAGCACGTCATACGCTGGGACGCGGGCAGAACCGCCCCTTTGGGGCGAACCTGTCCGGTCCGTCAGGAATATACGTGTCAAAAATTCAAATCATTTTATGCATTCAAAAAGTTCAGAGCCTCGCTTAATCGTCGGCTATAATAGCGAGATGAGATTCTTCGAGTTGGATGTTGTCAACGACGGAGGGGGAGTTCATCATGAGGTCGACGCCGGAACCGTTCTTGGGGAAGGCGACGATATCGCGGATATTGTCGACAGATTCGAGGACCATGAAAATGCGGTCAAGGCCTGGGGCGCAGCCGGCGTGTGGAGGGGCACCATATTTGAAGGCGCTAAGCATACCGCCAAAACGAGATTCGACATATTCGTTGTTGTAGCCGAGAATATTGAAGACCTTATACATAATGTCGGGGTTATAGTTACGGACAGCGCCAGAGCAAACTTCGTAGCCGTTCATGACCATATCATACTGGTCGGCGACGAGAGCGAGTTTGTCGGCGTCGGTTGTAGCTTGCTCTAGGGCGGTTAAACCACCTTTAGGCATACTGAAAGGATTGTGACCGAAGTCGAGTTTGTGATTCTTATCATCCCATTCGTAGAATGGAAAATCGACAACCCAACAGTATGCTACTTCGTCGGGATTTTTGAGGTTGAAATGATTGGCGAAGGCGATGCGGAGTTCGCCGAGGACTTTGTTGACTTTAGCGGTCTCGTCGGCGCCAAAGAAGACGGCGTCGCCCGTCTTGGCCTGAGTGAGTTTCTGAACTGAAGAGATTTCGGCGTCGGACATGAATTTGAGGATGGGGGACTTGGCGCCTTCGTCAGTATATAAGATATAAGCGAGGCCGCCAGCGCCGAGTTTGCGAGCCTGATTGGTGAATTCGTCGATTTCGCGACGGGTGAGGGAAGCTCCGCCAGGGACGCAAATTGCCTTGACGCAAGGTTGTTTGAAAACTTTGAATTCAGTTGATTTAAATACATCTGTGAGGTCGATAAGTTCGAGTCCGTAGCGAAGGTCTGGCTTATCAACGCCATAAGTATTCATAGCGAAATCGTAAGGAAGACGCGGAATGGAAGAACCTTTGACTAGATATTGTTTGGCTGGTTCGGAATTCAAGACGAGTTTTTTGTGACCGAAGTCAGTAGCAAGTTGAATAAAGAGTGGTTCGATTTCTTGGCGAACCGTCTCGCCATCGTCGGTAAAGGCCATTTCGCAGTCGAGTTGGTAAAAATCACCATAGAGACGATCGGCACGAGGGTCTTCGTCGCGGAAGCAGGGAGCAATTTGGAAATATTTATTGACGCCACCGACCATGAGGAGTTGTTTGAACTGCTGTGGGGCTTGAGGGAGAGCATAGAACATGCCTGGATGCAGGCGAGAGGGAACAAGGAAATCGCGGGCGCCTTCCGGAGAGGAGTTGGCAAGAATCGGGGTGGTGATTTCGGTAAAATCGTGATCGTACATGAAATTGCGAATAAAACGATAAAACTCAGAGCGACGTCTTAAGATATTTTGCATAGATGGACGGCGGAGATCGAGATAGCGATATTTGAGACGTAATTCTTCGCTAGATTTTTCGCCATCATCATGAGTGTTGACTGGTGGAGTGAGAGATTTGTTGAGCAAGATAAGTTCATTGACCACTAATTCGATGGTGCCAGTGGGGATGTTAGGATTGACTAGTTCTGGGGCGCGTTCGCGGATTTTGCCGGTAGCAGTGAGGACGAATTCGTCACGGACTGATTCGGCGAGTGTGAAGGCATCTTTAGTCTCGGGTGTTACGACAAGCTGAAGGATACCAGTATGATCGCGGAGATCAATAAAGATAAGTCCGCCATGATCGCGGCGTGAATTAACCCAGCCTGAGACGGTGATGGGCTTGCCGATGTATTTGGATGAATCAAGTGCTAGAGTCCTCATTTGGTCTTGACCTCCACGATTTCTTGTAGGAGTTTGATAAAATCGTCACCGGAGCGAGCGGTATCCCAGGAAATATGTTCGCCATTGATTTCAAGCTCGCCGGCTTCGTTCCATTTGATGTGCTGACCATCTACGTAGAAGGCGGGTGTGCTGGGGACGTCGATGCGACGAGCGATACCCATATCGAAGCTAATTTTCTTAGAAACGCGATCACTGGCGAGATCTTTTTTGAATTGTTCGAGGTCGCCTTTGCCATCGGTAACTTCGAGGAAGTATTTTTCAAATAGTTCACTGCGTTCGGTGGCGGAAGCGTATTCCCATTCGGCTTGTTCGGCAAAGAGTTTATCAGCGTATGGTTTCCAGTAACCTTGAAGGTTGGCGGCTTCGGCGGCCGAGGCGGCGGCGGTGCCGTTTTTGTGATAAGAAAGGAGGAAGTTGCGATAAACAACGGCGAGTTTGCCGTCGGACTCTTCGATGGCTTTGTTGACTTTGGGGTTGATAGAGGCGCAGCCTGGGCATTGGTAGTCGGCATACTCGTAGATTAAAACTGGTGCCTCTGGGTTGCCTTTGATGTGATCGCCGATATTGCCATTATTGGAATCGGCTTCAATGATAGAATAAAAATCATAGTTATTAAAATCTGTGGCTTTGTTGTTACCATCAATAACTACGAATGCGGCAATGGCGATTAAAACGACTACAATGATGCCGATGATAACGCCTGCCAATTGAAATCCTTTGCGACTTTTCATAAATAGCTCCTTTTGGTTTTGAGTTTGCTCAAAATACACCTTTTATCAATTCAATGTTATAATAATTATATCATGTTCGAAAGATTAATGCGAAAATTCGTGAGTTTATTGGACCCGAAACTGGAGAAGTACCGTCCGAAAAAGAATACACCAGTGCGGAAATATGTACCGGAAACCTTGGAAGATTTTATTGGAGTAATACAGCGGACGCCGAAAAGTATTCTATCATCAAAGGATAGGGAGAGAATTGCAGCGGTGATGAGCTTTAATGATAGAACCGTGGGTGATTTGATGGCGTTAAAGAATAAAATTGTGTTCGTGAAACGTAAAGAGGTGTTGGGGCCTTTGGTGCTAGATAAATTATATAAATCTGGCTTTACAAATTTTCCGGTTGTCAACGAAAGGGGTGATGTTGTGGGCATAATACATACGGAAGCTTTGAATACACTCGAAATTAAAAAGACCGATTTAGCAGAAAACTATATGGCTAAGAATGTTAACTACTTATACGAAAAAGATAGTTTGAAACACGTAGTGGATGAGATAGAGCGAACGAATAGTTATTATTTCTTGGTGAAGAATGAAAAAGAAGAGCTGACGGGGTGTTTTACGGTGCAGATGTTAATGGATTATTTGATAGGGAAGGATTAATACTATATAATATATGTTATGAAAAAGCGTGGGCGAATAAAGATACACAAGATAAAGACGTGGCAGCTGGTATTAATTTTGGTGCCTTTATTGTTTCTGGATGCAACTTTGCTTCGAATGAATCATGTGCGGATGACGGAACTTAGGGATGCGGTGTTGGAGGCGGACGCGTCGGAAAACGATGAAGAAGTGACGAAACGGTTGGAGGAATTACGCGAGTACGTGCTAGCTAATATGGTGATTAATGTTGTAGATGATAATGGAGAACAGAAAGTGACGTTTGGAACGGGGCCATTCTATCTCGAACATCAGTATATCAAAGCGGCGAATAAGGCTCTAGAGGAGGCCGAAGGGCGGTTGACTGGTGATGCCAATCCGAATGGTAATGTTTATGCAATGGCTTCTGACGCTTGTAGAGTACAGGCATTGGCAAATGGATGGACTTGGGATAATCCTAATTATATTAATTGCATGGTTTCAGAAATTCAAAAGTATCCAGCCGCTAATGAGCTCCACGACACAATAAAGGCAAGTTTGCCGTCAACAGAGTTGTATCGGCGTGAGTTTGCTTCGCCGGTGTGGGCGCCAACATTGACGGGGTTGATGGTTTTGATTACGTTATTAATCATTGTTGTAATAATTATTAGATTGCTGATTTGGATTGTGCTTAGGCTTTCTCTGTTATTTGTGTAGTTCGATAAAAAAAGAGGAAAATTCCTCTTGACATTTTAGGAACGGGGTCATAAGATAAGATTATACTAACTTAAGGAGGAAAGCTAAAATGGCTTACGAACATACCAACAGTAAAGGTGTAAAGTACTATCTACACAAGTCCGAGGTGACTCTTCGCGGTGGCAAACCACAGACTATTTATTTCTTCACTAAGGATGAGAAGGGTGGCAAGGGTACTCCTTGTGATCTTCCTGCAGACCGTATGGTTTGTGAGAATCCACGTAATGGCTTCTTAACCCTAAAGAAGAAATAATTCCTGTTAAAATCCGCCATCTCGGCGTTTTTCCTCACTCGCTCGTCAATTAGACGCACTTCGTTCGGAGAAAACACCACTGTGGCGGATTTTTGATGAGTAGAGATGTCGTATATTGTAGTGGGTATGGACTTTGTCGGCACTTTGGTCTGTCATGCTATAATTATTAAATGAAAATACTACAGATTAACGGATGGACTGGTAGAATAAAGGATGGATTAAGCCGATTTGTAGCAGAGGGTGGATATGATATAGTATGTATGCAAGAGGCAATTTGGAGCGATGACTGCAATGATTATCTTGAGTTGTATGTCGATACGGCAGATAAGATAAAAAATGCAGCGGGCTTTGATTACGTCTATAAGATTTCCAATTATGGTACAAAGGTATTAGGTGGAGGGGGTAGATTCGAGATTGGGAATGTAATAATGAGCAGGATACCTTTTGTTTATACAAAAGAGGTGATGGTTTTGGGTGACTATGGTGTAGTCAAGGATATTGCAAACCTTGATGCGATGACTAAGCATTGCTATAGGGCACAGAAAGTCGTATTAGATAATGGGGTTGCAATTGTGAATTATCATGGTTATTATAAAAAGGACCCGCTTGGTGATGAGGTTTCGGTAGAATGCATGCGGAAGGTGGTTGATTTGATTAAGGACGATTATTGTCCGACGATACTATGTGGAGATTTGAACGTGATTGCAGAGGCTCCCGCTATGCGGGAATTGGATTTTATGAATGATTTGACTGCGCTTAATCATGTAAATACAACTTTGAGAAATGTGCGGTTCGTTAAAGATGTGGCATGTGATCATATTTTGATTACGAATGAATTGAAGTGTGAAAAATTTGATGTAATCAATGCGGCGATTTCTGATCATAAAGCTTTGATTGCTGAAGTATGTTTATCGTAGTGTGTATATTGCGATAATATAGTAAAAAGCCCCGACTGGCGGCCGGGGACTTTTTCTGCTTAGATGTGGGTGAGGGGTGAGATAATCTTTGGGTTCATGATTAGGATTGAATCGCAATCCCAGCCATAAAGTCGCCAATACAGACCATCTTTATCCCAATTCTTATCCGTACTTGAAAGATGGAGTTCGATGGCATCCCAGCCATCTTTCGCCATCTGTTCAAAGTCCGGATAGAATCCATCCCATGAATCAAAGCAGTCGTTACGACGTGGCAGGCGGCTCAAATCTTTGCTTGTGTAAAGATGAGCGACCTTTGCGGCAGGAGTAATTAGAAAACGAAAGTAAGTATTCAGGTCTTCAAGCCTGATTTCTCCACCTTCGCACCAATTGCGCCAACCGAATTTTGCATCAACGCGAGAGGCCCAGAGTCCGCCGTAAGGCTTGTTCCAGCGATCTAGGTTGATGACCTGCTTAAAGTAACGGGGGTTGAAATTTGCGGAGCCGTAGTGGATGTAGAGTGCCATAGTGGTACCTCCCTTTGTTTGTGTTTGTTGGTAGTTTTTCTCTCTGGACTCAAATAAATCTTCTCATGGACTAAAGGCTTTTGATTCTTCTAGGACAATTCTCTTCTTTACCAAATCTTTTCAACACAAACTTTCGGATTCTCCGCAAACATTATTTTAAGATGCGCTACTCACAGTTTCGAGCAGTATTCTCATTATAGCATACTTAATATTATTTGTCAATACTCTTTATGCTTTTTTGAATAGCTATTATTTTGACCTTAAAGATAACCTTTAAGTGTAATTCTACTATTGACATTTTATAGTATTTGTGCTATAATGTAAGTATAGAATCATTAAGATTCCGTATTTTAAAAAAGGTGCTTGCTTAACCGCGGATTTGAGGGCTTAATTCTTTAATTCGGCCCTGATATCTGCGGTTAAGGGTGACTCTTTTCCGTAGTGATACATTGTACAATGCTGATTTAATTGAAAGGAGATCAAAGCCTATGAGCGAGAAAATTTTCAACATGTCCGCAAAAGAAATTTCTGATTCCAACTATTGGATTCAGAAGAGGCTCTTGCTGAAGTTGGAACCGAGGAAAACTTCTAGGAGAGTCGATGACGATGCAAAGACTCCCGAGGAAAGGCTTCTCGATGCTTTTTACCACGAGCCGAAGGTGTTCTGGATGCTCGGC
Organism: uncultured Candidatus Saccharibacteria bacterium; assembly: GCA_946548715.1. GTDB lineage: Bacteria > Patescibacteriota > Saccharimonadia > Saccharimonadales > Saccharimonadaceae > Nanosyncoccus. Next base: position 9,523 of record CAMNPZ010000004.1, on the reverse strand, counting down.
GGTAATGGTGCAACAATTCGACTTTTCACCGATCTTGACGAGAAAATCAGTCTTTTCGATCTTTCGTTCTACGAAGATCCCGAGAATGATTCAACCATCAAGTATCTGACAGAACACTCTATTGACGAGATTTTCGCCGGCAAAGACCCTAATATGATACCAGACAGCGTCTGTATCGTTGAGGGTGGTGACGGCATCATCGAAATCAATTTCAGGTGTTCTGAAGAGCTGAAGGCTGCTGGCGTCGATGAAAGTTTTCTCTTGAACCGCAATCTCGATGAAGCCAGATTTGGCGTCATGGTTAAAGGTCACGGTGAAAAGTATCTCATCGGCTACACTAAGAGCGACAAACAAGAGCCCTACATCAAGACATACTATGAAAACGGAGTTACAAGTCAGATGACTTTTAATCTCACCTCAAAGTATTGATTGGGACAACTGTTAGCTCACGCAACACCTAGCTCACGCAACACCTAGCTCACGCAACACCTTAAAAAGTCCCCGGCAGCCAGTCGGGGCTTTTTGCTAACCTACTCTTGTAGGGGGAATATCAAAATGTTTAGGGTATTAACAGACATTTTGACAGGGGCAAAATGCATGTTTTTTGCAGTTTTCTGTCGTAAAAATGCACAATTCTTGCATCCTATTGTTGGCAAGGTACTTAACAGAAATTTACTACTAAAGAATTGGCGAAAATGCCGACTCATATATAATCTGGTGGGGGTACTTGGACTCGAACCAAGGACACTGCGTGTATAAGACGCATGCTCTAACCAACTGAGCTATACCCCCGCGTTTTTATTTTATCATAAAAATGGTATAATGATAAGCATGAACAAGATGAGGACTTGGATAAGGCGGGCGAGGTATTATTTGAAGCATGATTTCATGGTGGTTGAAAATGTGGTATTATTATTGGCTATTGTGCTGTGTTTTGTGTGGACATATCAGTCGATAACGGCAATGTCGCGAAACTGGGAATTGTCCGAGAGGTTAACTACCGAGAAAAAACAATTGGAGCTTTTGACAATTGAGAATGAAATGGCAGAGTTGGAGAATGAATACTTCAAATCGAATGAATACCAGGAATTGATGGCGCGAAAATATTTAGATAAACAGTTGCCGGGAGAGAAGATGGTTGTATTGCCTGAGAACTCGGAGGTCGCAATGAATAAACATAAGGATACCGAACGGGCGGAGGATGTGAAAGAAGAGAAATCTAACATTGAAAAATGGATGAGCTTTTTGTTTCCAAAATATTAGTTTTATAAAAATGTTTATGGTATAATGTTTATATGAAGAGGAGTATAACTGGTTTTACTTTGATAGAGGTAGCGATTTTCTTGGCCGTAACTGGGGCATTGTTTGCTGCTGTGACAATTGGAGTGCAGAATTCAATTTATCAGCAGAGATATAACGATGTGGTGCAAGGTTTTGTGGATTTTTTGAGTAATATGTATTCTGAGGTGGTGAGTGTGCAGAGTAATGGCAATGGGCGGAGCGACGAAGCGATTTATGGTAAGTTGATCACGTTTGGTGATTATAAAACTGAAGATGCGGATACTTCTAAGCAAATAATACATACATACGACGTATTGGCTAAGGCAGTGAATTCGTGGGAGGTTGGAAATCTGAGCACATTGGAACTGTTGAAAGCCGATAGTATGGGGACGAATGTGGTGAGAGTGAATGACGAGGGTCTTTATGAGTTGGCAGACATATCGGAGGATTATACGCCAAGATGGGCGGCAAAGATTGAAAAGACTGATAAGTTTGAGGATTTTGTGGGTTCATTGTTGATAGTGAGAAATGCGCAGAATGGTGTAGTGCAGACATATTATAGTCCTATAGCTATTCCTGTACAAGACTCTTTGGATAAATACACTAGCGGTGTTTTGAACGTGTTTGCTTATGGAGATGGACAAAACTACTTGAACACATTCAGTGCTAAGACGGTCGATTTTTGTGTGAATCCGAACGGGAATGAGCCTACGAATACTAGAATGGATGTTAGAATCACTAAAGGTGCCCACGATGTTTCTGGAATAGAGGTAATTTCATTTGATAATGAGAGTTATGCTTGTAGGGCGACGGAGTAATATAGAATTATGATAGAGAAACATAGTAAGATGGAAATAAAACATAGTTGCAGGAAAGGTTTTACTATGGTAGAGCTATCGTTGTCTTTGCTTTTTATTGCGATACTGTCGATAACTGTGGTATTGGTGATGACGAGTGCGATTTCTTCTTATCATAGAGCTATTACTTTGGGTAAAGTTGAAAACGTTGGTTCAAGTTTAGTGGGGGATATTAGGTCTTCGATTCGAATGGCTTCGGCGAAGAGTTTGGATAGGTTATGCGTAGACAGCTATTCTGATACTGAGGCTGCTAAGGATTGTCATGCTGATGGAGGGAAGAATTTCGCGATGGTAGTGCGTAGGGCTGAGGTGACGACGAATAAAAAAACAGATACCAAGGAAACTTTGCCGGTTTTTGGCGCTCTTTGTACGGGTACTTACTCGTACATCTGGAACTCTGGGTATTTCTTTAATTTAAATGATTATGCGGTGCAGGAAGGTGTGGAAATGGCGTCATTGAAATATCGGGTCGGAAATGGTAGTGAACGCGTAGCGACTGGGTTTAAGCTGTTGAAAATTAAGGATGAATTGCGAAAGGTGTGTGAAGCGGCGATTAGAGTGGATAAGACGAGTGGTGAGGTAAAGAACATCTATCATGCTAATGAAATTCAGAGTGAGATAAATATGGCAAAATTGACAAATACAGATGAAGAGCCGATAGAATATTTAGGTAATGAAGCAGCTGGGTCGGATGAGGAAGCGGCACAGTCTACAGAAAAAAATAATGATAATAATTTAGCGATTTATTATATGGATACATACGTGTCGGAACAGTCTGGGATAACGAAGAATGCTTACTATTATAGTTCGTTCATTCTGGGCACTGTGCAGGGAGGGATTAATATCGGGGCGAGTGGAAATTTTTGTGCGACGCCGGAAGGCGTAGATGACGCGGTAGAAAATCTGGATTATTGTTCGATTAATAAATTTAATTTTGCCGCTTTGGCAACTGGAGGATAAAGAAAATGAAAACAAAATTCAAGAAAGGTGCAGCTTCGTTCTATGTTGTGGTGTTCTCGACGTTGATTTTGTTGATTATTGCAGCGAGTTTTACGGCTTTGGTTGTAGCGCAAATTACTAGAACGTCTAATGCGGATTTGGCGCAGTCGGCTTATGATTCTGCGATGGCGGGTGTGGAGGACGCAAAGCTGGCTTTTTATAGTTACAAGAATTGCTTAGAGCAAGGTGCCGAGGCGAAGCCTTTGGTTGAAGGCGGTGATTTGGGTTGTAGCCAAATTGTTTATTTGATGGAGACTCCGGATGAGAATGATTGTGGTGTGGTTGCAAAGATTTTGGCTAGGAATGACGGTTCCGAGCAGGTGATGATTGAAGAATCGGCGGGGAATAATAATATGTCTCAAGCATATACTTGCGTGAAGATTCAGACAAAATTGCATGATTACCGGGCTTCTTTGTCTTCGGATCAGCAGATGAAAGTGATTCGACCTAGATTTGATGGAGTGGCGGCTCGCGATATAAAACAGATTAGAATTAGTTGGGGGACAGTGGATACGAGTCGAATGACGTCGCGGTTCTTGGACTCCAAGACGGTATTTCCGTCGGCGGCGAATTTGACCGATATATTAAATCCTCCAGTAATTAGTCTTGCATTATTACAGGCTGGTGATAGTTTTAAATTGTCGGATTTTGATAGAGTAGCAGAGGGAAGAACAAACCGCGGTATGGTGTTCTTGGTTCCAAAAAATCAAAACGAGAGTTTATCTAACGAAAATGTGAGTGGTTACGTTTATCCAGCTGATAGAAAAATACTGGCACGTGATTTTGTGAAATCCAACGACAAGTTGAGCAAGAATATGCCTTTTGTGATTGACTGCGATCCGGATGCGGATACGTTTCTTTGCAGTGCATTAATAGAATTGCCTGAGCCGATTGAGGGGACGCGTAGTGACGAAAACTTTGTAGTGGCAGTTTCCTTGCCTTACGGGAAACCAGCAACTGATTTCTCATTGCAGTTTTGCACTGGAAGCGGCGCATGTGATTCGAGTATAGTGGAGACTGCTGAGACTGGTAGTGGTGGTCCTGTGGTATTAAAAGGGATGCAGCTGGGTGTTGACTCGACGGGACGTGCAAATGATTTGTTCCGTAGGGTTGAGACAAGATTGGAAGAAAAAGACGACAGTGTATTGTCGATTATGGGTCCTTTGGAACTATTTGGTGGAGGGACAGGAAATGGTAATGGGGGCGGTAATGGTAGCGATGTGTTGAATAAGAGTTTTCCGGTAAAGTGTGAGTACCCGCCATTCGTGGCTGAGCCGACTTGTAAATAAAAAAAAGAGCCGCTCGGCTGCTCTACCCCACGAATAAATTGGTTGTGGGGGTTGGATTTGAACCAACGACCTTTTGGTTATGAGCCAAACGAGCTACCAGGCTGCTCTACCCCACGATGTGGTATATATTATATAGCGGGTGGGGGAATTTGTCAATGCTTTTTCTTGATGATGAGGTTGCGGGCGGCGAGTTTGATGGCGTGGTTGTAGCTATTGATGAGGTGAGGAGTACTGGCTAGTTCGACGGCGGTATGATGGTGGCGGATGGCTACGGCGATTTCTTCTGCCAGTAGGCTTGCATGAGGGGCGACGATAGTGGCTCCGATGATGTAGTTGTTTTTGTTGACGATTAACTTAACAAAGCCGTATTTGAGTCCATCGATTTGGCCGGCGGTTGTCTCGCTGAGGGGGAGGATGACTTTTTTGAATTTGCGACCTCGTTTGATTAGGTCTTGTTCATTAGCGTCAACGGTTGCAATCTGAAGTGGGGTATCGATAAGGCGTGTGATGCCGCTATAATTGACGAGGTTTTTGGCTTTTTTGATGATGTTTGTAGCAAGAGTGAGTCCTTGTTGATAAGCGCGTTCGGTGGATGATTCGCCACCGATACAATCACCGACGGCGTAGATGTGCTTGGCGGAGGTTTCGAAAAGTTTGTTGACGGTAATACCGGTTTCTTTATATTTAATGTTGGCGTTTTCTAGGCCACAGTCGGTGTTGGGGAGACTGCCGGTAGCGAGGGCGACCTCTTCGACGCGGACCATCTTCTCGGTGTTGCCATAGCGAAAAATGAGGTATTTGCTAGTAGCGTCTTGGCCGATGGCGACGACCTTGCACTTGTTGAGAATGTTGACACCTAATTCTTTGGTAAAATATTTAGTGATTTCGGTGCTTACCTCGGTGTCTTCGCGGGGAAGAATGCGATCGGCGGATTCTAGAAGGATGACTTTGCTCCCCAGTTCGGCGAAGAAAGAAGCGATTTCGCATCCGGTGCTGCCAGCGCCAACGACGGCGATGACTTTGGGTAGGTGGCGGATTTTGATGGCTGTTTCTGGAGTGAGATATTGAGTAGTGTCGATGCCACTGATATCTTTAGTATTAAGATGTGCGCCAGTGGCTAAGATGAAATTGGCAGAAGTAATTTTCTTGTCTTTGACCGCGATGGTATGAGCATCTAGGAAATGTGCATAGCCATTTAGGCAGATTACGGATGATTCGTCGTAGGATTGTTTGTTGTGTTTACTTGCGGTGACGACAGCTTTAAGCTCTTGATTGATAATTGCTGGTAAATTGACAGATAAATCTTGATTTGAATACTCTGGGGATGCATTGATTTTGGCATAAGAATGAGCAATACCAAGTGCAACTTTGTACGGAACGTCATGTGTGTTGAGATTTGAGCCTCCAAAGAAACGTCCTTCAACTAGAGCGACGCCTTTTTTGGCTTTGGCTAGGGTGGTTGCAACAGTGGAGCCTGCTGGTCCGCTGCCGATTACTACGTATTGGAAATCATATTTTTTACTCATATTTATATTATTTTATCACGATTTTGGTAAACATAAGCTAAATCGGGATGATATTTTTTGAGTTCTTTTGTAAGTGCACGTTTGAGATCTCCATTGGTGATAATATGTTTGTTTGAGAGAGATTCGGTAGCTGCAGCTATAGAACGGTTGACGAAATCTTCGGCGGCACCCGATGGAATACCGACGGAGCGAGCATCGAGCATTAATTCGCGTTTTAATTTATTTTGGTCATAATCTTGCATAGTTAGAAAATCCTAAAACATATTATTAATATAGCAATGGTAAAAAAGCTGAGACTAATGGCGAGGCAACTAAAAGATTTGTCTTTGATGCGTGAGCGTTGGATGGTGGCAAGGTTTTGACCGATGCGAAATCGCCAATATAAATATATCAGTGGAATAGATGAGACCAATATATATAGTATTGTCATGATGTTGTCGGCGAAGTATTCGGTGTGCATATACATGATTTCGGTGGCGGTAACGATATAGAGTGGCAGAGTGATAGGGAGTTCGCAGACATTGCTTAAGGCGCCAATAGCAAAAGCGTCGGACGGAGTTTTGGCGGATTGGACTCTGGCATCAATATTGCGAGCTAGTTTGCGCGAGATGAAAAGCTCGGTGTCTTGTTTGGAATGCGGGTGTTTGTAATAGAAAAAGAAGCAGGCAACGGAAAGCGAAAGAAAAACCCCGATAAAAATCCAAGTTAAAACATTGTTGCGGGGGTCGAGGTCATTTAGAAAGAGAATATATGAAACGTAAAATGAGGATATGAAGAAGAGAGCGGAAATGATTTCAGAACCAAGAATGAAAAAAAGACTGAGGCTAGAGGCTTTTTTGAATGAATATTTACCACGAGCGTAATGAAAAAAAAGAGCAAAAACACCGGGCACTAATTGCAAGGAAGCCATGATAAGCATAGCCAAAACGACGATTCCAATAGAGGCCAAAGCATTCATGCTTAAATTATATCATAAAAAGGGTTGCATTTTTGGAAAAACCGTGCTAGTTTGACGGTATGAAAATATTTAGAGTAGTGTGGATAATAATAGGCATAATGTTGTGTTCGGTAATACAGTTAGTGTTATTGGATGGCTCAGTGATGGCGGAGACGGATGAAATTATGCCGGAGGTCTATATTAAAGCCATTAATCCTGGATACACAATTGATGGTAAAAGTAATGTCGGAGAGATGATAGAGATAGGCCGCAAAAGCTCCGACGCACCGATTTCGCTCGCTGGAATAGCTGTGCGCTATACTAATTCAAGTGGGAAGGATTTTGACTTGTTTGACTTCCCTGACAACAGCTATATGGCCGGCGAGTTGATACTCCTTCGTTTAGCTAGCTCGCCAGATAGTGAGCTAGCTAATGTACATTATAGCAAGACTTTAGCGATGAGCGGAACACTGACATTGTTAAGGGATGGGGAAGAAGTGGACAAAGTATGTTGGTCGGGAAAAGAGGGGTGTTATAAAAGTTTTGTTTCTAGTGCGCCGAGTACTTTGGTGAGAAATGTAGAAAAATGGAACTTTGAGCATACTGTAGATTATGTACCGTTGTTCGATGCGGATAATTATAGAGTTGATGAAGTAAAAGAGGACAACGACGAGAGCGAGATGAAACCAAGTCAATGTAGGAAGATGATAATTACGGAGGTATTAAGTTATTACGAAACAGCACAAGCGGAACAGTTTATTGAGTTGTATAATAGTGGCTCGGAACAAGTTTTATTGAATGGTTGTCGGATAAGATATAAAAATAAGGAATATGAATTAAATGGCATTGTAAAGCCAGAGGAATATTTGGTTTATTATCCTGTGGGTTTTAATTTGACAAAGAATCCGACTAACGAGAATACTTTGGAAATTATCGATACGGATGGAGCGGTAGTGTATAAAATGAGCTACCCTAATGGTCAAAGAAAAGGGACAGCGTATGCTTTGATTGGGTATGATGCGACTGGGGGAGAGATTTGGAGGACGACCTATGCGCCAACGCCGGGAGCTGGTAATAATTATCAAGAGTTCCGGACGTGCGAGGCTGGTAGAGTAATCAATGAAGCGACTGGAAATTGTGTAAAGGTAACATCGATAACTGAAAAGATATGTCAGGAGGGTTATTATTTAAATATCTTGACTGGAAGATGTAAGAAGATTGAGACTACGACCGAAAAAACATGTAAAGAAGGATATTATCTGAATCCGGAGACGGGGCGGTGTAGAAAAATTATCGAAAATAAAAGCGCAGATTATGGAATTGAACCAGAAAAGTTCGAAGAGAAGTCATCTTTTGTGGCGCTTTATGCGGTGATTGGGGTGATTACAGTGGGAATGGCGTATTTAATATATGAATTTCGACATTCAATTGCAAAAGCTTGGAGAAGAGTTGTGAAGTAATGTATTGACGTTGAGCTGCTGTTGTGATGGATTATGCAGTTGCTTTGAGGTAGAGCTTGTCGATTATTTCGTTGAAGACGGCTTCGCGAGATTGGTCGCCTTTGACTTCAATGAGCAACCCGAGAGATTGATAATGTTGAATAACTGGGAGAGTCTTGGTGCGGAACTCTTGGAGGCGATTGCGGAAAACTTGGATATCTTTGTCGTCTTGGCGCTCTCCGCGGTCTTGAAGGGTTTGGGCGGTTTTGAAGCGTTCTTCGACATCGGCTTCACTGACATTGAGAATAATGACGGCTTTGATTTCATGACCGGCACCAGAGGCGACGGACATGACTTGGTTCTCTTCACCCTGCCAGCGACCGATTGAAGAGAGGACTAACGGATAATTGAATAAATCGCGACGTTCAAAATAAGGGAGTACCCATTCGTAAAACACATTGGTGGGGATAAGATTGCCAGTGCCAGTGAGGTTTTGTTTGGTCTCGGACTCCATGGCGCGGATAATCATACCGGAGGAAAGGAATTTTGCCCCTAATGCTTCGGCGAGTCTGATGCCTTGAGTGTCTTTGCCGGACATAGGCAATCCAAATATGTTGATGCTGCCTGTGTCGAGCCATTGTTTGATTGCAGTTATTTTGTCTTCCATGATACTATAATAACATAAAAATACCCCAGCAATGGAAATGCTGGGGTGTATAAGGGAAGGAGTAATGAATCTCCAGGTTACGAGTAGAGTTTTTCTACTGCAGCCCGGATGCTATATGAAAAGAGGTCTGGAATGATTTTCCAGCTACGGTCGGCTGCCCGATAGACGGCAATTGCTCCGTCTGTATTCTCACGATAAACCGTGGCGCTATAGTTGTCATATAAGATTAGATAATTGGCGCCTTCGGAGTAAATATGGAGAGACTCGGAATGGTTTTTCCGTGTGGGTACCCTCTTTTTATTGTTATCCTTGCGAATATCTTTGTTTTTCATGATTCGCTCCCCTTTCTGAAAAAGTACTAGGGCTTGAATGCCCGACGATAGTTACTATGGCAATTCTTGGAATTGCATTGTTATATATTAGCACAGTGTTGCAAAAAAGTAAAGGGTAAGCTTTAAGGTGCAATTGGCACTCTGTAGGATAAACGAACATATGAGAATCACTTCTTAATCTGCTTTTTCTTATATG
>CAMNPZ010000003.1 GCA_946548715.1 uncultured Candidatus Saccharibacteria bacterium | reverse complement strand
AAAAATTACAACAGTCACAGACGAGTAGCTGATACTGCAATATCAGGACGAGTCCGACTGACCTGTTGTAATTTTTATGCGGCGAGATTTCAACGTTTCAAAAGAACACTTGTTGGTTCTTAGTTATAAAGATTCTCGATCTGGATTGATGGTCCCATAGTCGTCGTGATATAAACGGTCTTAACATATGAGCCTTTGAGCGATGCCGGCTTCTGGGACTTCAAAGAATCAAAGAAAGCATTTGCATTCTCGAGTAGCTTATCTACGCCAAAGGATACTTTACCAACGCCAATATGCACAATAGACTGTTTGTCTACACGGTACTCAACTTTACCAGCCTTGGCTTCTTTGACGGCTTTCTCGACGTCCATTGTAACAGTGCCTGCCTTTGGATTTGGCATCAAGCCCTTAGGACCAAGCAAGCGTGCAAACTTACCGAGCTTTGGCATGTATTGCGGGGTCGCAATCAATACGTCGAACTCGATTGTTCCCTTCTCAAGGCGCTTTAAGAATTCTTCATCCTCAGCAATGTCGGCGCCGGCAGCCTTTGCGGCTTTGCAGGCATCTAATGGTGCAAATACTGCAACGCGCACGGTTTTACCATTACCATTAGGTAGTACCAAGGTGGTGCGGATGTTCTGATCGGCCTGGCGTGGATCGACACCCAACCTTGCATGTACTTCAACGGAAGCATCAAATTTAACTGGGCTAGTCTTGATAGCTAGCTCTATGGCTTCTTTCAGGCTGTAAAGCTTATTCTTTTCAACTTGTTTTGCAGATTCTTGATATTTCTTGCTGCGTCGTTCAATACGTGGACGAGTAATAGGAGTAGCTCCTTTTGGCTTTACGCCGGCAAGCTCCGCCTCTTTGCGCTCTTGCTTGCGTGCTTGGCGCTCTTCTTCAGCCTTTACTTCCTCAACGTGTTTGCGAGATTTCTTCCCAGCCTTAGCAAAAGTCTCTACAGCTTCCTTAGCGTCAGTAACTTTTTCTTCTACAGCTTCCTTGGCGTCGGCGACTTTGTTTTCGACAACTTCTTTGACATCGGTAACCTTGTCTTCTACGGCTTCTTTTGCCTCAGCAACTTTGTCCTCTACGGATTCTTTAACTTCAGCAATCTTGCTTTCGACGGCTTCCTTGACGTCGTTGATTTTATCTTCTAGATTATTGGCCTCATCTTTAGCCATAATTATCCTTTCTGTGGTACAAACGAATAATTATTCTCCCACGGTTAAATTAATTAATAGTATTATACCAAAAAACACCTCAAAAAGCAAGAAAAAGGAGGGCCGAAGCCCTCCTTAGGTTAATCGAGCAGTTCCGCCAGCTTACGGAGTCTTTCTCTCCTTTTTAATTCATCTCCCATACTATAGTGATATACAGCCGGTTTTCCTAAAGCCATAATGCGAGGCTTTGCTGATTTTAGCCAATCTGTGAGCCGCGTGTAAAACACACCTTGACGTTCTTTTTCGATATCATGAAGAAGTTGTTCCAATTCGTGGGGCGTGCAATCGTAAAGATAGTTTATCGCCGCCTCCAGATTAGGCTGATTGAGGAACCTATTCCTAGGCTTTTCTTCTCGCAAGAACATTTTTGGTATTATGTCCAAGGCGAGTTTATTACAAATACTATACTCGGCCTTAAGGCGCCTCATGATTTCCAGTTGTTTGCGATAAGTTGGGATTAAGCTGTTAAACTCGACCCATGCATCCTTCAGCTCAGTAATTGCTGCTACGTAATTAAATGTACCCATTATTATTTACCCCCTTCGCGTTTGATAATATGTAATACTATAATACCATACTGCATCAAAAAAGTCAAGCTTATAAACCTGACCTTTTTGATATAGTAATCTTATTCTGTAACTTCTACGCCCATCGAACGTGCAGTACCGGCTACAATCTTGACTGCACCCTCGAGGTCGATTGCATTCAACTGATCCATTTTCTTCTGAGCAATCTCTTCTAGCTGTGCGCGCGTAATCTTACCAACCTTGTCGACATTTGGCTTGCCAGAGCCTTTCTCGATTTTGATAGCCTCACGAATCAAATCGTCAACTGGCTGCCCGAGAGATTTCCAATCAAACGTACGGTCTTCGAATACACGAATATGCACGATTACGTTCTTGCCCATTAAATCCTTGGTGGCTTCATTGAATGGATTGATGAAATCCATCATATTGAGACCCCATTGACCGAGCGTCGAACCTACCGGAGGGCCAGCTGTCGCGCGACCTGCCGGAATACGAAGTTTCAAGTTTCCGATAACTTTCTTTTCTGCCATGTTTAATTATACCTTTCTAGTGCGTAACAGTATTATTATACCAATATTCTTCAAATTTAGCAACCTTTGCAGAATTGCTCTAGTTCAGCTGTTTGACTTGAAGTGCATCAAGCTCAACTGGAGTTTCGCGTCCGAACATTGAGACCATCACCTTGAGCTTGCCCTTGGCAGCGTCAATCTCCGAAACGGCGCCGTCAAAGCCCTTAAATGGACCATCCGTAATCGAAACCACTTCACCGACCTCGTATTTAACTGAGAACTTTGGATCTTCGACACCCATACGTTTCTTAATCTTCTTGATTTCTTTTTCCGAAACTGGAGTCGGCTGAGTACCAGTGCCGATAAACCCAGTCACGCCAGGGGTGTTGCGAATAATATACCAAGTTTCGTCTGATAGCTTCATATCAACCAATACATAGCCCTGCAAAATCTTCCGATCCACAATTTTGCGCTTGCCATTTTTGATTTCAATCTGCTTTTCTTTGGGTACAATTGCCTCGAAAATTTTGCCAGACATTTCTACTGTATTTACGCGTTGGTTGATGGAATCTGCAACCTTGTCTTCGTAGCCAGAATATGTCGAAATCGCATACCAGGCCCTTGTATCATCATATCTATTTACTGCCATTTTAACCCTTTCCTAATATTATATTAAATAGCCATGTAAAGAACAAATCCAATAAGAAGATAAGTGCCATAAATAGTGCCGTGTAAACAAAAACCGCCAAGACCATCTTCCAGGTTGCTTTTGCATTTGGCCAACGTACCTGTCTTAGCTCGCGCCAGGAATCACGCAGATACCTGCCGAAATAGACGAAAGGACGGAACAGGATGAAAGGTTTTTTCTCATCTGTTTTGCCTTTTGCGACCGCTTTCTCTGCTTTTCTTAAATCTTTCTGTTTGGCTTTGTCTAGTTTTTTGTCTTTCACGACAACCTTCTTGCGAGTAATTGTCGGCTCGGCTTCTTCAACTCTCTTTCCAGAAGAGTCTCCAGCCTTGATTCTAGTGATTTTCGCCATCCTACTCCTTTACATTTAAACGGTATCAAAAAAGTCTGATACCAGACTTGTCAACATTTTACTATATTGGGAACAAATAGTCAAGATAATCCTTTAACATCCTTGTTCCCGAAACTATTGGTAAGAAATCTGCCAACTGCTGACGTATTAGAGTCTCTAAGTCGAAATCACTTTCCCAAGCATTAATAGCCTCTTCCATGCGCTGATACAGCATCGACAATTCCTCATCCTCGTTAGCACCAGATACGTTGAGGTAAGAATTAATAGAACCGTCCGCCACTCCACCATCATGGGTTGAAATTAGTATGCCCCAGTTTGCCACATCCTTCATCCAACTGGTACCACAAGCTTCAAGCCCTACAATCGGCACATTGATTGTAGCATTACAACCAACCGAAACACCATAGGCTAACTCTTCGTCGTAGTCTGGCAAATAATGAACATGCGATGACAGATATTCATCCGTTTCAATTGCCCTAAGTATTCCGGTTAATTTATTAGACATATTGGTATCGCCAGTGTGTACTCTCCCGGCCAAAATATAATGCGCATTCCGCTCCTCAAGTACCACTCGAAGACGAGATAAATCGCGAAAAGGTAAATCTGGTCTCTTGTAGTCAACAAAACGACGTTTAAATCCAAATATGAAATCATTGTCGCCAAATTGTAAAATATTTCCTTTGTGGTCTGGACGGTGCGCTAAGACCTCGTTTAATACTTTTCTACCACGTTGTTTTGCCAATCTTATATCTATAGCACTCAGAGACTCTAATCTAAATATAAAATTTTCCGTTAAGAAATCTTTTTCGTCGAGAATCTCATTTTGATGATAGAAATCCATGATTTCGGGTAGTACCCACATATTCATGTCAATACCATTGGTGATGGGTTTGAATTTGACCTTATTTCCGGCAGCATCATGGTAATTGGCGACACGGGCATGTAGCTTAGACACCCCACTTTTTAGCTCGGCAATTTCAATCGTAATCGAAGAAAGTTTTATTCGACCATTTTCAAATTTTTCAGAAAGCCAACGTTTAACTGCTGGCGACTTGACGTTAGGAAATACAAAGCGTTCGAATTGCTCGTAGGAGAATTCAGCCTCAGCCGCCTGCACTAGCGTGTGATTGGTGTACAAGGTATGTTTTCTGGTGTAGACTACCGCTTCATAAAAATCCATTCCGTTATGTACCAATTCATCCAAGCGAGCTAAGGCGGCAAAAAAAGTTGAAACTTCGTTTAATTGCATAATTGCTGGCTTCAGGCCAATTAACTTTAATGCGGCATAGCCACCAAAGCCTAAAGCTACCTCCTGATATAGCCTGTGGTCCGAACCGCTCGTATCGGAATACAGTTCACCAAAATTAGGTTCCGTAATTGCGATTATTCTAGTGCTGTGAAATTGTTTTTCGATTACTTCGAGTTTGCAAAGATTATTGCAGCATCTAACGTTGACGGTATCAATCAAGCGAAATCCGAAATCACGATAATCCACATCAGTATGCTCATCGGAAATACTGCCATTAGATATCTTCTGATGAGTCTCTCTAGGATAGAAAGGGGTAATTAGCACGAATGGAACATTCATTTTTTCGGCAATTCTTCTTGTGTCGGCCGCCAACACGCCTAAGCCTCCACCACCACGTATTCCATTGTTCTTATCGTAAAGCTCTATAGTCCAATAAGTATATGGCCTTTCTGGCGAGATTGCTTTTGTAAGCTTTTCGCGTCCGACCGCTTCATAAAACAAATCCACATCTTCAATATTCTCTAGTGGATGATAAATAAATTCTTCTTCCATCATGCTTATACTATTGTATCACAAATAACGCTAATACCAATATTTTTTTGGCAGTTTATCCGCGATTCTTTGGTGAAACTCATAGTCAAATCCAACCAGACGCTTTGTATCCTGCGTGGGCATATATTTTTTTCGAATCTCTTTGGCGGTCATTCGTTCGCCTGGAATTAGGCGATACTTCTTGCGAAAATTTAACCCCCTTTTGTAACCAGCTGGCGGCAATACTGCCATTGGCAAAAAATCACAATCCATTTCCGGATCTGAATAAAGCTTAAGTGCTAGCATCGACATAGTTGGAATAATATCTTCTTGTTTTTTGTAGACTGCCTCATTCTTGAAAACGGTCGCTTGACGCGTGGCGGACGGAGCCACGAATACCACGCCACCATCTTTCAAGCCATCATGCGATATGTTGGTGTAAATATCGCGAAATTCACGTTTTAGTCGATTCCCTTCATTGTATAGCAAAGAACCCTCCTTAAGATTAAGCTTACTCCAGGTCGAAGGAGTAATAGTAGGAGTAATAATAATACCTAACTGCTTAATCCGGTCATAATTCGGAGCTAACGATTCGTACCAAGGAAGATTTACTGGAAAATACATCGGCTTCTCGCCCATAATATCGATTTTCATAGTCAGAATACGGGCTATTTCGCCAAGAGAGGGATGATTAAAACCAACAACTAGCCCCTTAGGGTCGTCTTTTGGCATTCCATTATAACTACCTGGAGTTAGCTTCGAAAGAATCTTCACTAGTTTTTTACGAGCGTTACGGATATGTTGAACCTGGTTATTTTTTGGACCAGTTGTACTAAAGAAATAGTTAATTGCAGCATTGCAGGCCTTACCTACTGGAACCATTTCCTTACGCAGGTTATCAGCGCCTAAAGTAGCCAACAAAGAGTAGTTCTCGTGCTGTAATTTATCGATTACTTGCTCGGCCGAAAGCTGCTGCAATTCTTTCTTCGTAAAAATTCTTTTCTTTCCCATATTATATATTGTAACACTTTTATTGCGAGTAGAAACATATAATATACATAGTTAAACTATCTCGGTTCATGGTTATGATTTGATATGACGCAGTTTTATGCTATAATGCGCCTAGATGTGGCGTTGTGGGCAAACTCATCATCTAGTACATTAACAAGGAGGTTGGAATAATGCTTAACATGATTGTTTATATCGTATCATTCTTAGTAATTATTGTTGCTTTTTGTTTGATTAGGGTTAACTTTGTGGATTTGAGGGAGCATGACGAAGGGACTGAGGAAATGAAAGAGCTCGCCGGCATCATTCGCAACGGAGCGAGCACATTTATGGGCCGAGAGTACCGAGTCATTATACCGACGGTTGTATTTTTTGCGATACTGTATTCACTATTCACTGAGACATATGCCGGTCTGGTCTTACTGTTCGGCGCAGGTCTTAATATGACAGCGGTCGAAATAGGAATGCGGGCTGGCACTTACGGCAATGTCAGGACTACAAATGCGGCAAGGGTCACCAAGGCGCTTAGTCGTACTATGCGTATCGCATTGCTTGGCGGCAGCATTAGTGGTTTTGCCGTACCGGCCTTTGGTCTGTTTGGGTTCCTGATTGTTTGGCTCATGTCGCGCGGTGCACAAGCACATTTGGTTGGACATGGGTTACTCGGTCTGAACACCTGTAATCCCATTGCTATGCGCCTTGGTTGCTATTCGCTTGGATTTTCGCTGGTTGGAATGTTCAATCGTGTAGCTGGTGGTAACTATACTAAAGCGGCCGACATTTCAGCTGACATTGTCGGGAAAAACGTCCACAATATGCCGGAAGATGATTCCAGAATGCCAAATACAGTTGCGGATTTTATTGGTGACTGCGTTAATGATATTGCTGGGAACATTTCGGATTTGGCGGAGAGTTTTGTGGCGACGCCTACAGCCTGCATCCTTATCTCTATGCAGATCTTCAAGGATAATCCAGCGCTATTGTCGGCTGCATGTATCTTCCCGTTTATTATTTCGGCAGGAGGATTGCTCAGCAGTCTGATTGGAGTCTCATCCGTTATTTTTGCCAATCGTAAAAAGATTATAAAAGGCAAGGACGGTAAACCCGAAGTAATCTCTCGCGAAATCCAGGACCCGGCGCTTGAGCTTGATATGGCAACATATCTCTCGGCCGGCATGGTCTTCATCATTGGACTGGTCGGTGCCTACTGGGTATTTGGACGCATGCCGGAACTATCGGTATTCAATTTCCGATATGGTTGGATTTCACCTTGGATTGCTTCGGTTCTGGGGGTTGTCAGCTCTGTAGCAGTCGGTAAAATCACAGAATACTATACCAGTATGAAATACGCTCCGGTTCAAAAGCTCAAAACGATGGCTTTCGAAGGAGACTCATTCGTGGTTACAGAAGGTGACGCCATCGGTTATCGTTCGACGCTCGGTCCAGTATTAGTAATCGGAATTTCAATGATTATTGCCTATAGCCTAGCTGGCACATATGGCATTGCTATTGCCGGTCTCGGAATGCTGAGCTTTGTGGGTACGACGGTATCAATCGATGCCTTTGGACCTATCGCAGACAATGCAGGCGGCATCGCCGAAAGCTGTCATCTCGAACCGGAAGTGCGCAAAATTACTGACCAGCTTGACGCGGTAGGTAATACCACTGCAGCAATCGGCAAGGGTAACGCAATCGGTTCGGCGGCATTTGCCACCGTATCACTCATCATGGCGTATGTTGAGAGTTACACTACGGGCGACATTGGACTGATGTCCATCATTGTACATCTCGTAGTGGGTATTATTGTGGGTGGCGCACTGGTTATGTACTTTAGTGCTCTGCTTACCGACAATACTATCGTGGCGGCAAAACAATTAGCAGATGCTGGCGAAGCGCAACTTAAGATTCCCGGAGTCATTGAGGGTACGGTCAAGCCTGACTACACTAGTATCATTGAACTCGCGGCGAACAATGCTTTGAAACATATGCTGGTACCTTCGATCATGGCACTGGTTACACCAATTCTGTTTGGTTTCTCGTTTGGACCAAACTTTGTACTCGGTATCCTGATCGGCTCGACTGCAGTAGCGGTTGGTTTGGCACTTTACAACGGTAACTCTGGCGGCGCTTTCGATAACGCTAAGAAATCTATCGAAATCGAAAGAGCAGCCAAACCCGACGACACATCATTGGCTTTAGCCCACAAAGCCGCAGTCACGGGTGATACAGTAGGCGATACTAGAAAGGATGTTGTCGGCGTGGCACTTGATATCTTCATCAAAACTATGTCGACTGTATCCAATACGCTGGCGAGCCTATTCGTTTCATTCCACCTCTTCTAATCAAGTGCATGCCATTGCGAACCAATTGTATGCACCACCACAAAGCCGAGGTTAGCGCCTCGGCTTTTTTCACGCTTATGGAAAACTTTTGAGAGTTTTATAAAAAAATATATTTAGTCTTCCATTTTTTTATCATGATTATGCTATAATAAAAACATGCGAGAGTGTTGGAGGAAGGACCTGTGAAGGGTCCGATAAAAAAGTTATTAATTATAAATATACTCGCATTTACCAGCCTACTTTTCACCAGTCAGGCAGTTTTTGCTGACTCGGATTTGTCAATTTCAATTTCTTCCGATTCTGTTCATTTAGAGCTATTTCCAGGCGAATTTGGCTCTGAAAACCAGACCATAACCGCTTCCACAACTGATTCGGCCGGTTATACAATCAGATTAACCACAACAGGTGATTCTTCTGCTTTGGTCAACGATCTAGATAATTCAAAAACAATTCCTACTTTCACCCTGCCAAGTGGTTCATCTAGTATCCCGGCTGACCTAATTGGTGACGGCTATGGTTATAGTGTAGACAGTGGCGCAAACTATTCACCAATACCAGAACCTCTAGATGCCCCCGCTGTATTATTTAAAACTTCAACGGCTGGCAGCAACAATCACACACTGACTTTCGGCGTAAAAGCCCCCACTTCTATTCAGTCTGGTACTTATAGTAATACTTTTAACATTGCCATAGTGGCGAACTTGTTACCTTGCCCAGCAGATAACATCTGCTATGCTGGCAATGGCGATGATGGGGCTGGGACAATGGAAAATCAACTTGCTAGTTCAAATTCAAATGTTGACCTACTAGCATCCAACTTTTCTCGCCCAGGATATGGTTTTGCGGGCTGGAATACCGAGCAGGATGGCTCAGGTACTAATTATGGTCCAAATCAATCAATTACTACTGGTGATATATCTGTCACGGGGCTACAACTTTATGCTCGCTGGATACAGTCATCGGGCAACCTACAAGGTTGGAATGGCTGCAGTGAAATGACGGCTATCCATTATGACGAAGTAACTGGTGACCTGATTGTGGCCCCAAATAGCATTACGGCCCTCACGGATTCTCGTGACCAGAACACATATGCTGTGGTTAAATTTGCTGATAACCAATGTTGGATGATTGAAAACCTTCGCCTAGACCTTTATGCTCAAGGTCTAGAGATAAACAGCGACAATACAAACAAGCCAACTGCTGATTTTATCACAGCAGCAAATAGGCATCCTGCTTCATCGAATAGTTTCTGCACCGGTAATAACGCTAGTTGCAATGATCAGATAAAGTTTAACACTAACAATACGAATCGCGAACTGACTGCTTCACTTGAAGCAAATACCAACTCTGCTTCCTGGTACTCTTATGGGAATTACTACAACTGGTATACCGCTACTGCGGGTAATGGCACCTATGGTTTAAATACGGAGGGTGCAGCAGCGGGCGGCGATATTTGCCCAGTGAATTGGCGATTGCCATCTGGGTATGGCGACCATGGCGACCTGGCGGTTTTGGACATTTCTATGGGCGGAGATGGCCGAAAGCGTACTACTGCCACGGCAGAGGGAGCAGCTTCCTCTAAGCGATGGCGAACCTATCCATATAACTATATTCTAAGTGGCGAATATCGAAATGATACTGGATACAATCGTGGTACTTCAAGTAGCTATGCTACACTCAACGCGGCCAATGCCAATAGTACCAATAACCTATGGCTAAAGCCCGATGATAATCGCATGAATTCCAATAATACAATGAAAAACCGAGGACAAACTGTACGCTGTCTGTTCAATCCGGGCTATCACATTAATGGCAATATCCATTATGACGCCAACGGAGGAAATGGCACTATGGCGGATGAAAATAATGTCAACTTTAGTACGGCGGTTGCTGCAAATAATGCTTTTACGAAAACATATTATAAGTTTGCAGGCTGGAATACTGCGGCTGACGGTACTGGGGTAGTCGTAACAGAAGGAGGTGCGGTAGCAAATGCGGCGGATAGTATGGATATTTCTGAAGGTCAAACGCTTACCCTGTATGCCACTTGGCGTTCACTGTATAGCCTGGTTTACGATGGCAACGGCGCTATGAACGGTACTATGACGAACGCAAAAGTCGATAATCTCGATTTGGGGCATAAGACTCTTGTTTCGTCTAACTATTCTCGTACTGGATATGGCTTTGCGGGCTGGAGCTTGGATAATGACGCTGGCACTAAATTGATGAATGGGCAAAATGTGACAGTGTATGGTCCAAACGAATCAATTACTATTGACAGCAACTTTTTCGCGAATGCCGATCAAGATTATCAAATCACTCTCTATGCTGTGTGGTTACCAGAAGATTCTAACTATACGATGCAATCATTCGGCACGAACGAATGTGATGCTTTAAGCCTTGGTGAAGTAATCGCTTTAAAAGATACTCGTGACAATAATGTTTATGCTGTCGCTAGACTTGAAGACGGAAATTGCTGGATGACAGAGAATCTACGTCTCGATCCCTCCACTACTGCCTTCACTAGCAGCAACACTAATTCGCCCACCGCTGATTTTATTACGGCCGCTCCTAATTCCGCCAGTTCCAATGAACTATGCAATGACGATGACGATATCTGTATGGACGAAGTCCAGTTCAATGCAAACGCGCTAAATCGTGAGCTCACTCCGTCGCATAACAATAACAGTGTAGATAGATCTTGGTATAGCTACGGCGTAATGTATAATTGGTTTACTGCCTCGGCCGGCAATGGAACTTATAACACAAGCGATACTGACGTAGCTGGCGATATTTGTCCAGCTGGATGGCGTTTACCAACTGGCGGTCAGAATGGCGAATTTGTAACACTAAATAATTTAGCTAATAACGGCTCTACGTTAACAGATGCTGGGCTGGTAAAATTCCCTGATAATTTTATCTATTCTGGTGATTTTAACTACGATACGCCTGGTGGGCGCAATAGCTATGGTCGCTATTGGAGTGCTACACCTGACGGCAATCTCAATGCTTATCGACTCGGGATCGTCTCTAGTAATCCAACGTCAGCGGGCTCATATAAAAAGTGGGATGCTTTCGCCGTTAGATGTATTAAAGAAGGTAGCGCGGTGATACCGGAAACAAAACAATATATTCTCGACTACGATGCCAACAATTATACTACTGAAGTCCCAGATGATGTAGTCGCCAACAGCCAAAACGATTCATATGAATTAGCTCTTTCTACCGATGTCATCCCCCATGTCCTTGGCTATCAATTCTTGGGATACAGTACGACGAGTGGCGACACTACACCTGACTACGCCTATAATGCGACAACGGGTACCTTCACGCCGAATACCATTACCATTAATTCTACCGGTGATTCCACAACTGTGACAATTTATGCCGTATTCCAAGAAGATACGTGCCCAGCTAATAATATTTGCTATTTTGATAATGGCGCAAATGGTGGTATCGGCACCATGGCGAATCAACCCGCTACGTCTAACAGCACAGCTACGCTTATTCCATCTAATTATTCCAAGACAGGTTATGGCTTTGCTGGTTGGATTGAATCTGAAAACGCAGTTCCCTACGGCCCGAATGCCACAATTAATACTGGAGACCTTAGTTCTTCAGGGCTAAAGCTCTATGCCAAATGGATACCTTCTTCTGGTAATCTTCAGAATTGGAGTGGTTGTGATGCTATGGCCCCAGGCGACATAACGGCACTAACCGACATTCGTGATAATCAAACTTATGCCGTAGCTAAACTAGGCGATGAAAAATGTTGGACCGTCGAAAACCTGAGATTGAATCCTGGCACCGCCACTATGTCTAGCCAAAATACAAATAATCCAACTGCAGATTTTCTAAATGTCGTTAACGATAGTGATGTTTCGCTTTCTTCGGACGCCTTGTGTGCCACCCGTGGCCCTGAATGTACTGATCAAGTTCAATATAACTCGAACAATTTAAATCGTAGTCTAACGCAAACTTATAATTCGGATGGCAATGACGTAGCTTGGTATGGGTATGGCGTTTATTATAACTGGTATACCGCTACTGCCGGGAATGGCACTTTCAGCACTATGGAACAAAGTGGCCCAAATCATGATGGCGTACTGAGTGGAGATATTTGTCCTGCCAACTGGCATTTACCGACTGGCGGTAGTAGCGGCGAATACGATGTTTTGAATAGAGTTGTTAATAATAACTCAACCACATCGGATGTTGTCTGGCGCGCATACCCAAATAATTTTGTTTGGTCCGGTGATTATAATAATACCAAGAGGAACTCGAGTTATTTAAACGGAAGGATGTGGACGGCAACCACAAAGGATAACAACAACGCCTATCGACTTGGATATGAAATCGGAGTAATGCAGGCAAGCTCAAGAGCTTACGAAAAATGGGATGGTTTTGCTGTTAGATGTGTCTTCAATAGTACTGTAGCCTATAATAATGTCACAGTGTCATTACCGCAGAATGTTAGTAAAGTCACATTTTATAGCAGTCTTTATGGCACCAAAACTGCAACTAGAACAGACAACGTTGTTGGCCTGGCCAAAGGAGTGACATATACTATAACCGCCACGATTGCATCTGGTTATAAACTAAATAACTGGACTCGTGGTGCGAATGGTACCATAGGTGATACCAGCCAGAATCCTACTACTTTTGTTATCACTGGCGATACCACCCTCGGCATTTCAGTCAGTCAAGATTCTGAATATACGGGGCTAGAGCCTCCAGTATCTTGTAGTACCCCAGTTCCGGGCATTACCTTTATGCAGGATATTAATACTAACAACTATACTGCTGTCCTGGAGTCTCTTACTGACGAGCAGCCTTACTATCTAAGGGATTCCCGTGACAATGAGCCTTATTGTGTTTCGAAACTAGCTGACGGTCGACTCTGGATGCTAGATAACCTGAGGCTAGATTTGGGCAGTAGTGACACATTAAATAACGTTAACGCATCAAATACTAACGCTTCTGCCACGGCGCTCCAGTATCTCAAGAATGGTGGCGGTACTGCGAGCGATCAGTATCCTACCGCCGCTCTTAACAGTGAGGCTTGGGTAGATAGTGGTCAAGATTATTATAGCGTACCGATGTCGGTTTCTTCTGGTACCTGTTTGTATTCGGGTTCTTGTGTCAATGAAAGCAATAGCCAATGGACCAAGGATTCTACGGTTCCAGTCTATGGAAATGGCAGCGGGAAGGTTGGCGTTCTGTATAACTACTGTGCCGTCTCTGCGGGTACCTATTGTTATGGCGATGGCACAAGCAAGACTAACATTCCTGGGACAGATTCCAAGCCTGACTCTCTCTATGATATAGACGGTGACATCTGCCCGGCTGGTTGGTATGTTCCCACCGGCAGAATAGCTGGCGACCTCTACAGCCTCTACAATTATTATGGCTATAGAGATGCAAGCTCTCCCAATAGTTTGCAATACAAGACATCTATACCGTTTGCAGGAAGCTTTATTTCGGGCAAGCTTAATAGTAATCCGACTTTCCAAGGTTCTATTTGGACCTCCACAAGGGACGCGAGCTCAAACCCACAAGAATTTCTCGTAAGGCAAAATACAATAGTGATGAGCAATAGCCTCACTCATAATTATGCCATGGCTACCAGATGTATACTTAACACCCCGGCCAATAATGCTAGCAATACTTCCATGACGACCGCCGCTGATACAACCTTGATGGACACTGACGATGCCACTTTAATGGATACTAGCGACGCTACTTCGACGGATACTGATGATACGGTTACAACAGATGTTGGCGATGCTACTACGACAGATACTAACAATGTTGTTTCAACGGATACCGACGATACCACTACGATAGATGTTGAAGAGGCAGAAGGCAAGTAGAGATGGGGGATTTGATCAGGGCGCTAGCAACAAACGAAAACTGTTTTTTGTTGTTTTTTGAAATAAGAATGGCTGGGCAAAATTAAGCAGGCACTAACAATCTATCAGGAAGATATACGACAAAGACTAAGTAGCTTCAATGCCGAAGAATAGTTGGCGCCTAATGATATAATTGTTATAAAAGGACAACTTATGGCTTTCGATTTTAAAAAGGAATATAAAGAATACTATTTACCGAAGAATAAACCGAGTATTATTGATGTTCCGAAGATGAATTACATCGCCGTTAGAGGTAAAGGAAATCCTAATGAAGAAAATGGCGATTACCAAAATACGCCTGGGTTACTTTACGGAGTCGCCTATACGATAAAGATGAGTTATAAAGGCGATCATAAAATAGATGGGTTCTTTGAATACGTTGTCCCACCACTTGAGGGCTTTTGATGGCAAGATGGCAAAGATGGTATAGATTACGATCATAAAGAAACCCTAAATTTCACCTCCATTATCCGTTTACCAGACTTTGTGACGAAAGCCGATTTTGACTGGGCAATAGAAGAAGCCACCAAAAAGAAGAAGCAAGACTTCTCTAGGGTGGAATTTTTAACCTATGACGAGGGTTTATGTGTTCAATGTATGCATATCGGAAGTTACGATGACGAGCCAGCAACAGTTGAGTTAATGCATAAATTTGCCGAAGATAACGGCTACGAACTTGATATAACCGATAAAAGATACCACCCGAGATTTATTTAAGCAATCCTAGAAAATGCGACGTAAGTATACTTAAGACCGTAATAAGGCACCCAATAAAAAAGGCATAATATGGCAAGCACCAAAGAATATCGCGATTTTATCTTAGAACAACTGTCGGAAGCGCCGAATATTACCTGTCGGCCAATGATGGGCGAGTTCTTGCTCTATTCCAATAACGTCCTATTTGGCGGCATTTATGATGACCGTTTGTTAGTAAAAATAGTTCCAGAAAACGAACAATATAAGATGACTGAAGAAATTCCATACGACGGCGCGAAGCCAATGTATTTCGTAGAAGATATTGATAATAAAGAAGAACTAGTGGAGATAGTTCAAAATACGATAGAAGGATTATTGAAGAAAAAATAAGAGCCCTAGAGGGCTTTTATTGTGCTTATGGTTGGCTGAGGCAAATTAAGCAGGCATTAACAATCTACAAGGAAGATATCCGTAATCGACTAGAGGAGTATAATCCAGAAAAATAGTTGGCTAAAATGATATAATTAAAGTAGTAAACAAAGGACTTTTTATGTCAAGACCACGCAACAAACAAGATTTATTAAAGGCTGGCGAAGAGCACTACGCTAAGCTGATTGAAATGGCTGATGGAATAAGCGAGAAAGAGATGAACACTGAGTTTGATTTCTCCGGCGATCCATCAAAGAAAGAACGCCACTGGGGGCGCGACAAGAATCTACGCGATATTTGGGTACATCTATACGAATGGCACCGAATGTTGCTAGAATTCGTCGATACAAACTTAAATAAAGGTGGTAATGCACCATTTTTGCCAGAACCATACACTTGGAAGACTTACGGCGATATGAATGTCGAATATTGGAAGAAGCACCAAAAGACTTCACTAGAAGATGCAAGAAAAATGTTCGAGAAGTCGCATAAAGACGTGATGAAATTAGCCGAAAGCCTCAACGAAGAACAACTATTTACCAAAGGCATGTATCCTTGGGTTGGCGGCTCAGTGCTTGGCTCATATTTCGTAAGTTGCCTATCTTCCCACTATGACTGGGCAATGAAGAAACTCAAAGCGCATAAGAAAAACTGTTCGTAAAAAAATAAGAGCCCTAGAGGGCTTTTATTATGCTTATGATTTGGCTGGGGATGAGGGATTCGATTGGAGCGTTAGCGACAAACGAGTCCCGCTTTTTTGATGTTTTTGTGCAACAAAAATGGCTGGGGATGAGGGATTCGAACCCCCGAATGGTGGGACCAGAACCCACTGCCTTACCACTTGGCGAATCCCCAACGCTCGCCACCGGAAAACATATTCGGTGCACATACAATTATATCACAAGTCTATTCACTTCGCAACGCTTCCACCGGATCTTTCTTTGAAGCCGCCCGCGCCGGAATTAGTCCACCAATCAAAGTCAGCACGATAGAAAGCCCAATCAGGAATAACGCCATCTTCGGATCAAGCGCCGCTGATAATGGAATATCGCCCGTAAAATGATGTAGCACCAGATTAATCGGCGGAATCAATAAATATGATATTCCTACACCAAATAGTCCAGACAATAACCCGATAATAAAGGTCTCCGCATTAAATATCGATGAAATATTATGCTTCGAAGCGCCAATCGCTCGCAGAATACCGATTTCTTTGGTCCTCTCGTACACCGAAATATAAGTAATCACACCAATCATAATCGAAGACACCACTAGCGATATCGACACAAACGCAATTAGTACATACGATACTGCATCTACAATCGTCTTAACCGAAGACATCAGTACGCCAGTCGTATCGGTATATTCAATCACTTTTTCATCCTTCCCTGCCGTCCGCATCGCTTCGTTATAGCCATCCAAAAATTCCACGAATCGCGTCTTACCATCAAAACTCGTAAAGTAAAACGACAACTGCGTCGGGTCATCCAAATCCTGATAGCCAAGTGTCGACAGATTAGTCGCCAAGGTGGTCTTGCGTTTATTAAACATCGCATTAACCACGCGTGACAATTCCTCCTCCGAGAAATTCAGATGAAATGCCCCCACGATAGCATTTTGGTCAACGTGAAAGGCATTAGCAAAGCTCGAACTAAGATACGCCGTCAAATTACCTACCTTAGCCAAGATTTCCTTCTTCATGCGTACTTCCGTAATTGCCACCGCAAGCGACTCAAATGCCTTCCCTACCGGCTCCGCCTTCAGGTACTGCTCCTTCATGCCGTTATAAATCATTTCCACTACCGGAATCGGCATCGTCTCAACATCGTATGGAATGCTTTGTTTCTCCATCGCCGCTCTGAACCCTTCCACATAAGCACCGAGCAGACCTTTTAATAACCCACTATAGGTCATCTTGAATGTATCAGCCGGAATCAAGTACTCACCTTCCAAATCCGCAAAGTCTTCCTTCATCATAAACTCTTCCACCTTCGCATCAATCTCGGCTTTCATAAACGTCCCTTTCCCGTCTAGTCCAGCCAGCTCAGCTCGCAGTTTCTCAGCCAAGACGCCGAATCTATCGACTAGCTTATTCTTGACCGGCGAGACATCTGCTGTAATATCACCCGAAATCGCATTAATATACTCGCTAGTCTTCGCTGTAATCGCATTTTGATCGACATTTACGCCGAAGGCTTGTCTGAGTGCCGCTTCATCTACCGACACCAAATCCGAAAACTCGAAATTAAAATCGTTCTCTTCTTCACCAAACTTCTTCCCAGAAAAGATATCTACCTCCGGTTCCGCTAATTGCTTCTTGACGATTTCAGTCTCACCTGCCGCATCAATAATATGCGTAATCAGCGAAGGGAGATAGGCTACGCCACTACCGGCAGACATCATTTCCGAATTCATCACACCAACACCGACAATATGCAGCTTCTCGGCATCTTGGTACGCCGACTCCATGTAAGCTTTATCGCTCGACATATCTTCATACACGTCATATTTAGCATTGTACTTATACGTTTCAGTAGCTGGCACCAATCTTAAATCCACGTTCAATAAATCATCATATTCTAATTCTAATGGCTTATTATTGATCTCGACTCGTTCTCCACTCATAATCTTCGAGACGATTGTATTTAGTTCTTGCGAATCGTGGAAACCCAGCGAATAAGTCAAAAGTTCCGAAATCTCACCACGGTTACTCAGCACCACCATCATTTCGTTGTATTCCTTCGGATAGCGTCCAGCCAGTAACTCCGTGTCGTGTTCCAGATTATCTGATTCAAACTGCCGAAACACCGAAGTCATTGTAGAGTAATTCCGAAGTAGCGAAGTTTCGCCGATTAGCGACGTAAACATATTGCTAGGGTTCATCTTGGCAACCGCACCAGTCGCATCTCTAGTATAAATCACCGGATCAACATTATATTCGCGCTCCATCAATCGAATATCGCTACGTACTTCTTGACCATGCTGCCGCAAATATTCCTCAAAACTCGGCAAATCATTGTTCGACACCGTACCGAGCGTCGAGGTTAACATCTGATTCTCATGTAGCTTACCATCTTCCGCTTTGCCAGTACTCTCGCCCGTCAAACTCAACAAAATCCCAGAAATATCTGCGGTTTCTTTCTGCAAAGCGAGCGGGTATGAGCCGAGCGTATCTTGTTCTATCTTATCGATATAATTCTGAAATCCAGTCGACACTGCGCTAATTAACGCAATCCCAATAATCCCAATCGACCCCGCAATCGCAACCAGTATCGTACGCGCCTTCTTAGTCAGTAAATTCTGCATCGAAAGCCCCGCCGCCGTAAAGAAAGACATTCGCGTCTTCTTGCTTTTCTTCTTCGCAAGTTCCAGATCGATATCAGTTTTAACCTTACCATCATAAGGGTTCGAATCAGATGTGATTTTCCCATCTTTCAGATTAATTATCCGTGTCGCATATTTGTCGGCCAGCTCTGGGTTATGTGTCACCATTACTACTAGTTTCTGGTCCGCAATCTTCTTCAGTAAATCCATAATTTGCAGACTCGTCTCCGAATCAAGCGCCCCAGTTGGCTCATCCGCCAGTAATATATCGGGGTCATTCACTAGCGCTCTCGCAATCGCCACCCGCTGCATCTGTCCGCCCGACAGCTGTGCCGGCCTTTTATTCATATGTTCACCTAGGCCCACATCTTTCAGAGCTTTCTTCGCCCGACGCACTGATTCCTTCTTCGATATCCCCGACAATGTCAAAGCCAACCGCACATTATTCAGCACCGTCTGATGCGGAATCAAGTTATATGACTGGAATACAAATCCAATGCGATGATTCCGATACGAATCCCAATCCTTATCGTGGAACTTCTTGGTCGATTTTTCATTAATCTTCAAATCACCCGAATCATACTTATCTAATCCACCGATGATATTAAGCAAAGTCGTCTTGCCAGAGCCCGATGGGCCCAGAATCGCCGCAAACTCATTCTCCCGAAAGTTTACCGTCACGTGTTTAAGAACCACACGAGAAATCCCGCCAGTCTTGTAAACTTTCGTCACACCCTTTAGCTCTAGCATATGTAATTAATTATATCATGATGCTTAGTATTTTAATACGAAATGCGTCATTTTATCATCGGAAGTTACAACCAAATCCCAACCGTTTCGCATCGCAATTGATTTTGCAATCGAAAGCCCCAGCCCCACTCCCTCGGCCGACTTATCCGCCTGGTAAAACCTTTCAAAAACATGCGGCAAATCTTTCTCAGCTATAATCGCCCCATCATTTGATACTTTTAGCTCGTTATTAGTTAACTCCAGTCGAATCGTCTTGTCAGAATACTTAATTGCATTGTCCAATAGAATACTGAGAATCTGTTTATAATCCTCAGCCGGCATTTTCACTTTGCCGCGTGCGTTTAGCTTGCTTACGAAATCTACCTTATCAAGCCGCGACTCAAAGCTTTCAATCACGTCACTAGTTAACTTCTTCACGTCCACCTCATCTAAAGTGGTCTTTTCCATCAAATCAGTCCTCGCGAGAGTTAGTAGCTCATTGTTGAGAGCCGTTAGTTTCTCGGTTTCTTTCTCGACATTCCGTATCCACTTATTATCATGAATATCCGCCGCTTCGAGATTCGCTTCAATTGCCGCGAGTGGCGTTTTGATTTCATGCGAGGCATTCGCAATAAACACCTTCTGTGCCTCATAGGCCTCACGCACTGGTTTGATCGATTCTTCTGCGAGATAAAACGACACACCCGCCACAATCAGTTCAATCGCAATCCCAGATACCACGAGCATCAACAGCAAATCATTCGCCGCCGCCTGACGCTCTCTTAGAATCGTCACATTCATCGTATCTTCGAACCCTTCCGAGAAGACCATTAGCTGCTGTTCCGGCATCAATGGACGTTTCCGCGCTGCATCGGTCGCAAAGAAGTAAATCGCCGCAAAAGCAGTCACAATTACGACCGTTGTAATGCCCAAATTAATCCAAATCAACTTATTTCTTAGCTTTCTAAACATAGTTTGTAACCTAGATTCCTAATTGTTTTAATTTGCACCTTCGATTTCAAGCTTTTCAACTTCTTCCTAAGATACGACACATATACTTCAACGTAGTTTTCCTCGAATTCTGAATCCAGCCCCCACACATGCGCCAAGATTTGCTCCTTCGTAATAGCCGAACCAGGCGTTCTCATCAACATCTCCATAATTCCAGCCTCTTTGTCAGTCAACTCACTTCCGTTCAAGGTCCGATTCGTCAAATCCAGTTTCAAATCTTCATACTCCAACTTCTCCACCTCCGCCAAAGCCGGCCGCCGTACTAGCGCCCTTAGCCTTGCAATTAACTCGGCCGTCTTGAAAGGCTTCGCAAGATAATCATCCGCCCCGTAATCTAATCCCTTGATTTTGTCTTCGACCTCATTCAGCGCTGACAACATAATAATCGGTGTTTTAATTCCCCGCCCCCGCACAGTCTGCAAGATATCAAGTCCGGATAATTTCGGTAGCATAATATCAAGCACAATTACGTCGTAATTAGGCTTCAATGCTAGCTCAAGCCCTTCCTCGCCGTCTGCCGCCCAGTCCACGTTGATCTTTTCTTTCTTAAGTAAGTGTATCACCGCCTCCGCGAGATACTTTTCGTCTTCTACATATAATATTCTCATACTTCTAATTATAATATACTTGCATTAAAACAATCTTAAACTGGACAAAGGCATTAGAACCGCAATCATCCCAACACGCCCCCCACAACTTCCCTAAGTACGTCCTTACCCTCGACCAAACCTTCCTCCACAGCGAAGATGGTATTGAGTCGAAATACCCCCCAGATTTCATACTCAACAAGTTATAGTGTTAAAAGCAGAGCGGTGACCTGCTTGAGGTGTTCGCTAAAGCGAACCCTCATGTGTTCCTAGGGCTCTGGATCGGCACGAACAGAGAAACGCTAAACACCGAGAGCGACGCAGCGGACTGTCCCCCCGTAGTACTTGCGGCTGTCGTCCGTGCCTGGGTCGATGTTGGACGAACTCAGGTACAAGTTGTAGGCGTAGTCGGACGAGTTCGCCGTAGAAGACCAGAAGACGCCGTTCGAGCCACGATAGCCCACTGAGCCACTACTTACGTAGCCGGAATAGACAAAATTGTTAGGATAAGCTCTTAGCTTATTAGAAGCATCCGTGCCTTCTGGAGTACCAATGTAATAGAAGTAATCATTAGCAAAGTTTGCTGGATCTGCCCCAATGATAGTACGTGATAGTTTCCAGAAGTCACTTACATCCACATTGGCTTTTCTGCCGCCTATTGGTAGATGCCAGCCAGCAGGACATAGGTCGCCTGCTACACTATTATTGTTAGTACTAAAGCTATATGTGCCTCTACCTGCTGTAGCGGAGTACCAGTTGTAGTAGTTACCGTAAGAGTACATTACGACGCCATTTGCAGTTGGGCTTGATGCGCGGTTAGTAGTATTACCTGTAAATAGAATTGATTGATCATCGCAGGAAGCAGTATTAGATGTACACCATGCAGTCGTAGTGGGATCTTGTGAAGCAGAAAGAGTGTTATATGTTTCGGTATCTGAATAGCTATGTTTGAGAGTGACGTTAGTGCCATCGTTTAGCGGTTTGCTAGTGTTGGTGATAGTGAGAGTAGCGGAGTTGTCTAGGCGTAAGTTCTCAATCATCCAGCATTTGCCATCAGCGAGCTTGGCGATGGCGTAGGTATTATTGTCACGGCTATCAGTGAAGGCAGAGACACTGGATAGATTTGCGGTGCCGTCAGTTGGGGCGGTGTTTAAGCGATTACAGACTTCAGAGACTTTGGTAGTGTCTTGGATGCTACCTTGTGATTTTACCCAGACAGCATAGAGGGCTAGACCATTGTTATTACCAGTATACTCACCTGCAGTGAAGGTGATGGTTTCTTGTGGGCCGTAGAACTTAATACCTTCTTGGTTTGGATTTGTTGCATAATCAAACTTGTTAGACCAGCCAGCAAAGCCATAACCGGTTCTACTAAAGTTGGAAGCTAGAAGTGTAGCGGATGTAGCAGTACTTGAGATTGATTGACAGCCCATAGTACCTTCTACGTTACTGCCATTTGGGAAGTAGTTAATACATCCTGATGTAGCAGTTTGTGGTTGTAGTGGTGCTTCTGTATATGGATGTACCATAGTATATTTAACTTGTCCTACATAAGTATCAGCTGGTTGAGAGGATGAGATGTAGGCTGCATAGGTGGTTTCTAGTTTAACGCCGAGAGCGGTGTCGGTAGTAGAGGAGCCAGTGTTGGCATGATATTCGGCTACTTTGGTATAAGTGTCTGGTACACTATGCCAATTACTGAAGATGCCTTCCGTATCACTACTTATGGTTAAGTTCTGTGGATTATAGGATACTGTAGAATCTGTTACTTTGGTTAGTTTCATGGACCAGTTGGATGTAGTGTCTCCATTTGCATAGGCTTTAGTAGATATAGTACTATTAGTTAATTGTCCGATGAGTTTGGTATGATTTTCTCCTTCATATTGATTATAAGTGTATCCTATGGCATAGATGGAGAAGCCATTATCATCATTACATATAGCAGTGAGAGTGGTTTTACCGATACCGTTTTCGTATCCAGAGCCTGAAGCACCAGAGTAGGTATTAGGCGCGAGCGTAGCCGTGTGCGAATCCACTCCTTCTCCCCGCATCGTACAAGCCACTGGTACCGTAATGGATGCCGTAGATACCGCCGATGAGTCTGCGGAGGCTTTAGCGGTTGACAAAAACATGCCCACAGCCGTCGTCACCCCGACCATTGTAGCCACAGACAATAATATATAATGCACAACCTTTTCCATAACTCAATCATACCATACTTTATATGTTTTTCGTAAAACATATTAGCGACTTTATATGTTCTCTGTGGCAAGAGCCCGAAAACCGCAAAAAATAAGTTTTAGCAAATTTTAACCAAATCAATATATAATATATGGTATGGAATCCAAAGTATTCGACCGCATCGAGAAAAAATATCTCATTACCAGCCAAGAAAAGCGCAGCCTACTCAAGCTCATCAAGCGCAATATGGAAAAAGACAGCTATCACAAGTCCGAAGTCCTAAACCTGTATTTTGATAACGACGATTACGAGATGACCGCGGAATCTATCGACTGGGTCGATTTCAAGAAAAAAATCCGCGCCCGCAGTTACGGCGGCTACGACCGCGTCTTTCTAGAACTTAAGACCAAAATCCGCCCACCCCGCATTCTCGAAAAATACCAAGAAGATGAGGGCGTCGAAGAAAACATCGGTTACAAACGCCGCGTCATGATTACGCACGAAGATTTCGAACAACTAATTAATCACCAGCACACTTTGTCTTCGCTTGCAGTCCGCTCCGAAGAAACGGCGAACGACGCCCAAATCGCTCACGAAATCGATTTTATGCTAATGCATTTTCACCTGAAGCCCAAAGTCCTCATCACCTACGACCGCGAAAGCTACAAGGACGAGAGCGGTCTTCGTATCACTTTTGACGAAAACCTAAAATACCGCACCAAAAATTTAAACTTCATTAAAGGAAAGCATGATAAAATATATTTTAAGAAAGAGCCTCATAATATCATTATGGAGGTCAAAGTCGGCGCTGCACTACCGCTCTGGCTAGTTCACAAACTATCCGAGCTGAAGATTTACCCGCAGCAGTTTAGCAAAATAGGCAAAGTATACGAACTAATAAAGAAAGGATAACAATGTTTAATACGATTTTTGACAATACCACCGCGGGACTCGAAATCACCACCGCCCTAATCGCTGCCGGAGTAGCAGTTCTCTTGGGACTCGCTATCGCCGTTACCCATGCTAAGACTACCCAAACCACCAAGGGTATGCTAATCACCCTAGCCGTACTGCCAGTCCTAGTCATGGCCGTCATGATTATGATTAACGGTAACCTTGGCACATCCATCGCCATTCTAGGTGCCTTCTCACTTATTCGTTTTCGTTCCATGGAAGGTCGCGCCAAGGACCTCCTCGCTATCTTTGCTGCCATGATGATTGGGCTAGCCTGCGGCATGGGACACATCCTCTTTGGCGCAGTCATTACGGCAATTTATATCGTCGCAATCATCCTCTTCTCCTGCACCCGTTTACTAGAACCAGACCGACACGAACGCATTCTCAAAATCGTCGTCCCAGAAGATCTCGACTACGATGAAGCTTTCGAAAGCATCCTTCAAAAATACACTTCTCGCCATCGCCTCGTACGCATGAAGACCATTAATATGGGCTCACTCTATAAGCTCACCTACGAAGTCAAGATGCGCCAAGGTATCAAAGAAAAAGAATTCCTTGACGAGATTCGGGTCAAAAACTGCAATCTCAAAATCCTTCTTTCTGAACCCTGCTGTGAAGAGGAGATTTAATGAGTTCCTCACCTCGCAGACGCCGCCTAGACCTAACTTGGCCTATTGTAATCTGTATTCTCATTAGCGTAATTGGTACAACTGCCTACCTTAATTTCAAACACACCGACTATTCCGCTACCAAAGTCGTCAATGCACTCGATATCGATAATGGTGACCTCGAAATTGATTGGACTCACTACCCCACCCGAACCATCACACTTGACGACACTTACCGAATCACACAATCGGGCACTTATCACCTGACCGGTACGCTCGCAGATGGCAGCATTACGATCGATACGGGCGTCGATAGCAAGGTCAGATTAATCCTCGACCAAGTTTCCATAGCCAGTTCCAATGGCCCAGCCATCTATTGCTCAGCTGGCGATGAATTAGTTATAGAGCTAGTCGGCAACAATACCATCATCGACGGCGAGACCTACGACAATTACGACGAAGACATCACCGGAGCCATTTATAGCAAAGCCGACCTGTCCTTCACCGGCGAAGGCACTCTTAATATCATCGCCAACTACGCCGATGCCATAGTGGGCAAAGACGATGTTAAGTTTAGCTCAGGTACTTATGATATCACTGCTACAGACGACGGCATTCGCGGCAAAGATTCCGTCTATATCGTGGGCGGCGATTTTACCATCGATGCTGGCGCCGACGCCATCAAATCCACCAACGATATCGACGTAGGCAAGGGCTTTGTTCTTATCGAACAAGGTAATTTCAACCTCACCGCTGCCGCTAAAGGCATCAAAGCAACCCGCGACGTCGTCCTCCAGGGTGGCAATTATTCCATTAGCTCAACCGACGATTCCATCCACTCTGATCACTATATCGGCATTTCTGGCGGCACTTACAACATCAACGCCGGCGACGATGCCATTCACGCCAACAGCGAACTTATCATTGATGGTGGCAATATCAACATCGCCAAAGCCTACGAAGGCCTCGAAGCGCAAGTTATCACCATTAACAATGGCGACATTCGCCTAGCGACCACCGATGACGGCATTAACGCTGGCGGCGGCGCTGACGAGTCATCCACCAATCGACCCGGCACTAACCAATTCGAAGGCGATGAGAACTGCATCCTAACTATTAATGGTGGCAATCTATACGTTAACGCCTCCGGCGATGGTATCGATTCCAATGGCTGGCTCTATTTCAATGGCGGCGAAATCGTAGTGGACGGCCCCACCAATAATGGCAATGGCGCCTTGGACGCCGGCATGGGCATCATTATGAACGGCGGCAAAGTCTTAGCCATCGGCGCCTCCGGCATGGCAGAATCCCTCGGCAACACATCGTCCGTCAATAGCATTAACGTTTATTCTAGCGAAATATATCCTGCAGGCACTGTTATCAGTATTCAAGATGCATCTGGCAATGAAGTCTTCTCACACACCTCCGCCAAATCTTTCTCTCATCTCGCCGCCGGCTCGACCGCATTCACTTTAGGCAGCACCTATTCTATCTATATCAATGGTGAATTATCAGAGAGCTTCACTATCTCCGGCATTGTCACCAACGTCGGACAAAACTCCACCAGACAGACCGGCCCAGGCAACCCCATGCAAACTAGACAAAACCACCAATAAACTACGGCTTCACCGAAACCAGCCTATTCAAGAACCACTTAGCAGTATCCGCATCCATCAGTTCCGTCTGCATACTATTGTCGTACACAGTTGGAATTACGCGCGTTTGCAAAAGCTTTCCATTATTAATATAATGCGCCAATATCAAACTTCGCGTCGTACCTGGCCACCAAACTTGGTCAAAGAACAGATTACCAAGCCCATAGTATATCACCCCATCACCGTAAAGCTCATAAGTCTGCGGTTGATGCGCGCTAGTACCCACCACCACATCGGCACCAAGCTCAATCAAATGCCGAAATAGCCCCACCTGATCACCAGCCGCCGAATCTGCTTTGTCGCAAGTTGCATCCTCCGTCTCTGACGCGTAGGCGCTACATTCATAGTATTGCACGTCAACGA
Source organism: uncultured Candidatus Saccharibacteria bacterium (assembly GCA_946548715.1). Lineage (GTDB taxonomy): Bacteria > Patescibacteriota > Saccharimonadia > Saccharimonadales > Saccharimonadaceae > Nanosyncoccus. The sequence goes on along the minus strand of CAMNPZ010000003.1, from coordinate 33,979 downwards.
TTACAAGATCACCACGTTCTTTCGCAGCGTTAATATCTGCCACTACCCTTGCCTCTTCGTATTGATTCGCCCCTGGAGTATCATCGACCGTTGCGCCACCCGTCGACAAGTTGTACGCAAGCATTGTAATATTGTTTCCCTTCTCCTGGATCGTCAGTGGCTCCGCCGCCTCAGCAGCAGTCTTACCGCCACCTACCACCTTGATACCATTCTCAACGTATGTGTCAATAGTATTCTCCGCCGCCACGTCACCGCAATCTTGGTTATGATTGCCAGTCAGCTCCACTATATCCAATCCAATCGCTGTCAGCGTGTCAATAAAACGCTCATCCGAACAAATATTATGCGCCCCGGCCATTTTCGAAAAAGACGATTCGTTCGAAGTATGCGTCAAGTCAAACGACGACAAAAACCCACCGAGCTTCTCCGCAAAATACTTCGCATCCCCCACCTCATCTAATTTTTCGTTCATACCACGCGACAAAGCCGTCACGCCAGTCTGCGCAAAAGTCAGCACTCCGTCCTTATCTGGATAATCTTTTGCAAACTTTTCTTCCACTAACGACTTAATCTCATCTCCAAAGCTTTCCGAATCAAACTTGATTATCCGAAATACAGCACCCTTATCAAACTCATCTAGATAATAATTACCATTTAGGCTAAGCAGCTTCTTCGTGAAATCCAATTCCTCTATCGGTATCATCTCAAAACTCACTTCCTGCTGATATGCATCGGCAAAAACGTTCTCAGGTTTATCTATCTCAATATTATCCTCTACGCTATAAAAATCCGTCACTGGCACATATATATTATATATATAAGTCCCCTCAGCCGATTCCGGTCTATTGAAACTATACTCCGCAGAAATCGTCACATTTTTATCTAACGTAACCTCGTCTGTGAAAATCCCATCCAAGAGTTGTCTTTCTTCACTACTCAGACTATCATCATAAATCACCTCACCAGGTACCTTAAATAATCCCGTCTTCGTCACCCACTGCGCCCCGATAAACACACCCCCTGCTACAAGTAATGCTATCAATAATCCCCCGATTCCAAAAGACTTTTTTCTTCTCATAAACTGATTATACCATATTGCACCTTGAATATTGATTGAGTGAGCATATGACAATCTAATTATTCTATTTCGAGACATTTTGAAACTGCCCGATAAAAATTACAACAGTCACAGACGAGTAGCCGGTACTGAAATACCGGGACGAGTCTGCCTGACCTGTTGTAATTTTTATGCGGCGCACGTTTCAACGTCGAGAAAGAGAATAATTAGATTGTAATATGCTATAATAAACTTATGTTTAAATGGTTCACAAAGGATTCGGTCGAAAAGGACATTTTTTCGCCTGATGGCAGGAGCAAATGCCATTTTACTCTAAAATCCGGTAGTATCTATTATACAGTCTCCAAGAACGACAAGACGTTGATTAGCACATCAGCTCTTGGCTTCCAAATCTTCGGCGAAGCACCGCTCGGTGACAATCTCAAACTTATTCGCGAGCGCACCTCTCGCCACACTGAAACCATCGAAATGCCTTGGGGGGAAGATCGTTTTATTAATAATAATTACACCGAATCGGCCTTCTACCTATCAGAAACCAAAGAGCCCCACCGCATTTTCACCCTTCGTTTTAGAGTTTTTGATAACGCCGTGGCATTTCGCTACGAAATCCCGCCCCAACCCAAATTTCAACAAATCAGTATCAAAGACGAGTTAACTGAGTTTAATGTCGATCCCAACTCCACCGCCTGGCAAATTCCAGCCTACCAGCCCGACCGCTATGAGTATAACTATGAAAAATCCGCCGTCCACAACTTAACGCATTCCGTCCATACACCACTCACGCTCAAGACGCCCAGCGGCTATTATCTTGCCATTCATGAAGCCGCACTCTACAATTACGGCTCAATGACCATAAAACTTGACTCCAAGTTCTGTCTCAAAACCGACATTACGCCATTATCGGACGGTAGCAAAGCACACGTCGTCCTGCCGTTTGACACCCCCTGGCGCCTCGTCATGCTCGCTGATTCCGCCATCGAACTCACCACCAATCGCACCATGTTTGCTCTGAACGACCCACCCAGCCAGGATTTTAGTTGGGTATCCACGCTTAAATTCATCGGTATTTGGTGGGCCATGTACGTCGGCGAATGGACCTGGGCGCCCGGCGAACGTCACGGAGCCACCACAGAGCACGCCAAAGAATACATCGATGCCGCCGTCCGACTTGGCATTAGCGGTCTGCTTATCGAAGGTTGGAACGAAGGTTGGGAAGGCGACTGGCTCGAGAACGGTATTAACAACAAATTCACCGTTTCGACACCAGATTTCGACCTTGAGGAGGTTGCAAACTATGCCTACCGCAACCATATCGAGCTAGTTGGGCATCACGAAACCGTTGGCTTTATCGACAATTATGAAAAACAACTCGAAGCGGCATACAATTATTACGCCACCAATCACGTCCACTACATCAAAACCGGCTATGCTGGTTCAATGATGCTCATCAACGGCCGACGCGAATATCACCATTCCCAACTCGGTGTCAACCATTATCAAAAAACCGTCGAACTCGCCGCCAAGAAACATATTTGTCTCGATATCCATGAACCCATCAAAGGCACCGGCATCGAACGTACCTGGCCGAATCTCCTCAGTCGCGAAGGCGCACGTGGTCAAGAGTACGAAGGCGGCGCCATCAGTCCGTCACACGCCTGCATGTTGCCATATACTAGATTACTCGCCGGCGGCATGGATTACACGAGTGGCATCTTTGATCTCGAAAACAGCGTCAAACGCATGTCAACCACTCTCGCACGCCAACTCGCCTACTTCGTCACCATTTATTCTGGCATGCAAATGGCAGCCGACCGCCCCTTCATGTACGAAGACCGCTTCCCGGATGAATTCGAGTTTATCAAACAAGTTCCCACTAACTTTGAAAAAACCATCCCTCTAGCCGGCGAAATAGGCGAATACTACGTTGTCGCCCGCAAAGACCGCGATTCGGAAGATTGGTATATCGGTGGCGTTACTAACGAAGAAGGACGCCGCATTCATCTTAATCTTAACTTCTTAAGCACCGGTAGCTATGCAGCACACATCTATTCCGATGCCGAAAACGCCCATTTTCGCGATAATCAATTCGCTATCGTTAAGTCAAACAAACACATAAGTCGCAATGAAGCCCTAGATTTATATATGGCTCCTGGAGGCGGACTAGCCGTTAGACTCGAAAAACAATCCTAATACTTAGTAGCCGTTATAATCAAACGATGCGTCGCATCGCCATCATTAAGCAATTTACCAGCACAAGTCATTAGAACCAGAGTATCATGAGTATTACTATTTAGCAGCTGTTTCATCGAAATATCAGACTTCGACTTAACTTCTAAATCAGTAATGTAATAAGAATCATGAGCATAAATAATCTCATCACCCAATTTAGCACTATCAAGATGTTGAAATACGGTCGTCGAATGTCCAAATAGTAACGTCGTATGTTCATTACGCGAGAAACTCCCCACAATCGAATCTGGAGTATTCAGCTTACCATTTTGCAAAGTAATTTTTGTCACGTCCGCCTCGAGTCCAATCGCCGGAATCGCCAATTCGGCTACAATTTCATAATCCACTGCGTCCACTGGCCGCAGCCCGACTACAGCATAGATAACAAAAACCAACACGTACAAACCTACGAAAATAGAACGTAAATCTAAGTGTTTCTTTAACTCCACACTCTCCTCCTTGTCTCAATTATAACATAAGAACTATATTCCGGGCGAAAAAAGTTTTAATTTTTTTTCATGATTTTTATAGTTTTTATCATGCGAGCCTACTTCAGCCCAGAAAGCCCTAGAATGATCCATATGATTAAGATGCGCCAGCTCATGCAAAATCACATAGTCTCGCAACACTTCAGGTACCTTCATCAGGCCAATATTCAACGAAATAGTCCGATTCGACGAACAAGACCCCCACCTTGTATTAGCATGCGACAACCGACACTTATCATAAGAATAACCGTATAATTTTGCATAATACTCCAAACGGTACGGTAAATACTCACGCGCTTTTTTCATCAACTGCTTCTTTTGATAATCACGCGCTCGTTGTTCTTTAGGGTCCTTAACCGGCAATTTATCCAAAATCATCTTGCGATTAGTCTTCAAAAAACGTTTCGCCAGAAATTCCGAAGTATGCTTAGGCACCGACATTTGTAACCGGCCAGACGTCGAAACGCTGAATTTTACACCGCGTGCCAAAGCATTTTTGCGAACAATTACTTCGCCAAATTCGTCATCCTGGATAATCATTTAGATTCTGTTAAATCAGCCAATCCTGTAATAGCATGTTTTGCCTGCGTCTCAAAGGTATGTTTGCCAGAAAGAATAATCGGTCGTTCAAAATCAGTGGGCGCCTCCATCGATGAAGTAACACTGTCGAAATATTCCTTAGCTTTCGCAACAGAACGATATTTAGACTTAAGACGCATTCTTAGCGTTGCCACATCGGTTTGTACCCAAATCAATGATGGCTCGTAGCCATATTTGCGTAACAAGTTCCGCACTTCAGCACGTTCATTCTCGGTGTCTATGCCGCCTTCAAGTACAATCGTCTGTCGCGTCCTCATGATTAACTCCAAAATACGCATGATCGCCTCGTGTGAAAAGCCCTCCTCGGCAAGCTCACCGTAGTCATAGTAAGCCAGACCGAATTTCTGCGCAAACTTCTCCGCAAAAGTTGTTTTACCGCTACAAGGCGCACCGAATATAAGAATAGCTCGAGATTTATTCATTTTATTACCTTCCATATGTCTACATTGTATCATACATTCAGCATTTATGCATAACAAAAGTCTAATTATTTACGACATGATGAGCATTAAAAGAATTGGATTTTAACCGACTAAACACAAAACCATTCTGAAGGCCATATTGCACGATTCGCTCTACAGCGTCAACCGAAAAAGCCTTCACATCATGCTGCAAGATTACAAACTCACCGCCATTTCGCAGTCCATTAACCACATTCGAATAAACCTCATCCGCAGAACCTGCACCGCCAGCATCATTTGAATCAATGTTCCAATCAAAATACTTATAGCCACGTTGCTCAACCTCCCGTGCCAATGTTGACATTATCCTATTCCCATCATCATAAACTGCACTGATTAAATTCGAACTTCCACCCGGGAATCTCATAATGCTTGCTGGCTCGCCAGTAATTCGCTTGACTCTATCTTGTACGGCACCTAAATCCGACCAATAATTATCCAAATTTGCATAAATATAACTATAATTATGCGTCATAGTATGAAGACCAACTGTATGACCCCCTTCGTATTCGCGTTTGATTAGCGCATCGTCGCCACCACCAGTCACAAAAAAGCTCGCCTTAACACCATATTTATCCAATACATCAAGCAACTTGCTTGTATACTCGCTAGGCCCATCATCGAAAGTAAGATAAATTCGGCCAGCGGGACGAACTACTTTAATTTTACGCTCTACATTTGTCGTATTACCGTTCTCGTCAATAGCGACATAACGAGTATAGTATTCCCCCTCACGACTTATATCCACATTGCTTTCTATCTCTACTCTCGGGGTTGGACTTTCGTCATAGACATCAATTCCCGGATCCTCGAGCATATCACCCACCGCTAGAGTCATAGTATCACCTCCACGCATTTCAATCACCGGAGGCGACGCATCATGCATTTCTTCTTCGAGGCGTCGTTCCGCCACACTATCATCGTCCAAAACCCAAATTGCGATAAAAATCCCACCATAGAGCATCATCAAAAATAACAGACAATATCTTAAAATGATTCTTCCCCAAAGCCGACGTCGCTTTGCCATGACTATATTATACAGCGAGCAAGAAAAAACGCCAAGATAGGCGACTTCAACAATAGACTTGGCAGGGGCGGCAGGACTTGAACCCACGACACGCGGTTTTGGAGACCGCTGCTCTACCAACTGAGCTACACCCCTTCATAAAGTACTATCACAATTTTATCATATTTTTCGTAAGAACTCACAAAAATATGCTAAAATAAAATATGATGAAAATACTAATGCTTGGCTGGGAATTACCACCCCATAATAGTGGAGGGTTAGGAGTCGCCTGCTTAAATATGGCACGCGCCTTAGCCAAATACGGCGCAGACATCGACTTCGTCGTCCCATATTCCGCCAAACATCCTAACACATCTTTCATGCATATTATCGCCGCCACACACCTCGATCCCATCGCCCGTTACGGTGGTGCGTACGAATCAACCAAGATACTCGAACAACTTATCCCCACAGCCAACAAAACTCAATACGTATCCATCCGCGACGTCCAACATCTTTATTGCGATTTCATACAAGAATTTTTGAAAGAACACCATCCCGATGTTGTCCATGCACACGACTGGCTTACTTTTGAAGCAGGTGTTATTGCTAAAAAACAATTCGCTTTACCACTTATAGCCCATGTTCATGCTACAGAATTCGACCGCGCTGGAGCACATTCTGGCAACCCGCTTATTCACGAAGTCGAACAAGAAGGGCTCATAGCGGCCGATCGAATCATCGCTGTCTCCGAAGCAACGAAACGCATTATTCATGAAAACTATCATATACCGCTCAATAAAATCGAGGTCGTCTACAACTCACTTGACGAAAGTTACAACAACAGCATTTATCGCTTCGAAGATGCTACATATAGTTATTTGGAACAAATGAAAGCGGCTGGTTACACCATCGTCTCAACCGTAGGACGATTTACAATACAAAAAGGCCTCCACAATTTGTTACATGCAGCCGCACTTGCCATCCATCAAAACCCCAAATTATTATTTATCCTTGCCGGTGACGGCGAAGAGCGCAATGAACTTATTAAGTTATCTGCGGAGCTCGGTATTAGTAAAAATGTCATCTTTACTGGTTTCATCCGGGGCAAACGTCTACGTGATATTTATTCCCTCTCCGATATCTTTGTCATGAGTTCCGTTTCAGAACCCTTTGGCCTAACAGCACTTGAAGCCGCTCATCACGGAGATGCTCTAATCCTTACTAAACAATCTGGTGTCTCTGAGATTATCTGGTCCGCCATGAAGTACGATTACTGGGATGAACGCAAATTGGCCGACGAGATTCTATCCATCGCGGACAATCAAGCCCTACGCGAAACCCTGCAAACCAATGTAAAACAAGAATACTGCAAAATTTCCTGGGATCAAGTTGCTAAAAAATGCATGAAGATATATAATAATGTGAAACATAAGAGGAATTAATTTTGCGAGCAATCTGTCTATATCTACACATTCATCAACCAGTCCGCTATCGCGAATACTCTATTTTTGACGTAGGCAACAGTCACAATTACTACGATGACGATTATTATGGCCGCCAATCCAACGAACGCATTTTCCGTAAGGTTACTGACAAAAGCTACCGCCCCATGCTCCAACTCCTCGAAAACAACATTAATCAACATCCAAATTTCAAACTATCATTATCAATCACCGGTACCTGGCTCGATCAAGCCGAAAAATGGGCACCAGAACTCATTGCGCAGATCAAACGCCTCGTTGAAACCGGTCAAGTCGAAATTGTCGGCGAAACCTACTATCATTCCCTAGCCTTCTTTTATCATCGCGAAGAGTTCGAAAAACAAGTCCGACTTCATGCTATCAAAATCCAATCTTTGTTCGGCGTCACACCAAAAGTCTTTCGTAATACCGAACTTGCCTACAATGATGAGTTAGCCAAATGGGCAGATGAAGCAGGATATCGAGGCATCCTTGCAGAAGGATGGGATAAAGTCCTCGGTTGGCGTAGCCCAAATCATGTCTATCGACCACACAATTGCTCCAACCTCAAGCTTCTACTCAAGAATTATCGTTTGTCCGATGACATCGCATTTAGATTTTCAAATCGCAGTTGGAAAGAATGGCCCCTCACCGTCCCCAAATACCAACGCTGGGTCGATGACGATTGCTTGCGTGGCCCATTAATTAATCTTTTCATGGACTTCGAGACTTTCGGCGAACATCAATGGAAAGATACCGGTATCTTCAATTTTATCGATACCCTTATCCCTAGCTGGTTGGCCGAATATGAAAACAAATTCGTCACCGTTTCTGAAGCCTGCGAACTAGAATCTCCTGTCGACGAAATCTCCATGCCAGAAACTGTCACCTGGGCCGACACCGAACGCGACCTCTCCGCCTGGGCATCTAACTCCATGCAGTATTCTGCCACCAAAGATTTATATGACCTACGCGATGCTGTTCTGTCATCGCACAATCCAGAACTCATCCGTGATTGGCGCTACCTCACGACGTCCGATCATGTCTATTCTATGTGTACTAAATATTGGCACGACGGCGACGTCCACGCCTACTTTTCTGCTTATGCCTCACCTTATGAATCATTTATGTATTACGAAAACGTCATTAGAGACCTGACATATCGATTAAATAAAGAAAATAGCACAACCTCCAGTATCTAAACAGCTAGCTAAAACAGCTTGGACTTCTAAATTGTAAGACTTGCAACACAGGGCAAGAAAAAATCTCCTTATTCACCCTTCGGGCTGGGGGAGATTTTTTCGTTGCTGAGTTGCAAAACTTACAATTTAGAAATCTGGTCTAAATCTCATTATGCTGTTTTAGCTAGCTGTTTAGAAACTAGCGTTTCTTCTCTTTAACTTCGTTACGTCCTAGATTCTTCTTGGTCTCAGTAAAAACCACATGTTTTCTAAGGACCGGATCATACTTACGAAGCGACAACTTATCTGGAGTATTCATCGTGTTCTTCTTAGTGTAATAAGCACGCACACCAGACTCTTCCGAAACGAGTCCAACCAATTTTCTCTTAGTATTATTCTTCTTTGCCATAATTATTCTCATTATATCACAGGAAAGAAAAAATGGCAAGGCCAAAAGCACGCCTTGCCATAAAATAGGGGGAGAGAGTTAAACAATTATCACTTGCCGCACTGCAACCAATGCAAATCACGCTCCAACTGCGTAGTGAACGGACGCCCACAACGCGGACAGCTCCATGTAATGCAATGAATCTTACGATTGATGCGACGGAACACTCTTTTGAGCATATGCTCATCTCCTTTCTAAAGAACTAGTTCAACGAGTTAACCCTATCACATCGAATTATACTAAGATTCATTATATTTTGCAAGCATAAGTTCGATAAAACTCTTGATGTCCTTAATAGTACGTGAATTATCGGCAGAGAGAAAGATCTCGCTGTCATCAATAAATCGCAAAGAATTTGTAGCAGCATACACCGCCCTAATCAAAGCACGAATCTCTGACTCGTCTTCGTTATTATACTCGTAAATCTTGTCATATACTTCATTGTCCTTGTCTGGCACCACAAATAATATATGAGCTTTTGTTACTTTGTATTTCCGATAGGTGAGCGAATTATTCAAAAGTAGCTTATAAAACTCTAGCTGGAGCATATATTTATAAAGCGTTGCATGAGACTGCCATTTTTCTTTGTGATAACCTCCAGTTTTAAAATCATATACCTCAATGGTCTTGTTCTTGTCATCGACTACGATATGATCAATTTTACCAGTTACTGGCACGCCATCAATCGAAATATTCTCTGAACCAAGATTAACCTCGGCCTTACCATCACGTAAAACGTTCTTAAACGCATTCAGTGCGACGTCCAAATCTGCCGGACCTTTCTCGCGAATCTTTTGGACCACCTCAACCGGCAATTCTTTTTTGCTTAATTCATCCAAGAAATATTTAATTGCTTGTTCATTATCGAGACCCGATTTCGTTACTTGCTCAAAAGTCTTATGCACTAAATCACCATAAGCCAACGCCTCGGTCTCTGGCTCACGTGGTGCCTGTAAAATATACGACTCAAAGAAAGCTACCGGCCCCGCATAGACGATATCGATAAATGAAGTAAGCGATGAGGCCGACATCCTCCATCTCGCAATCCGTTCTTTGTAAATCACACGCATATCCGGAGTTAGTCTTGCATAGGGCGCCAACCAATTCTTAATATTGTCTTCGGATATAGTATCGACCTTTGCATCATAATGCGTTTCAATAACCCCCGCCGGGATTAACGACGAAACAACTTTATCATCCGCTACATACTCGTCCAAATATTCCAATCTGTCAGGAGATTTGCCATTAAAATCATGCAAAGAATTCGTAATGTATAGCACTTCCTTTGCTCTTGTCAAAGCCACATACAAGATCCTCAGTTTTTCCCCATCCGTCATACCAGTATGTCTAATCTGAATTAAGTTTTTCGGCAAGCTCAGTAGATTATTATTTCCTTTACCTTTACCCCAAGCCATATGGTCGGCCGAAATGATAAATACATGCGAAAACTCTAATCCCTTAGCCTTGTGTGCCGACAAAATCGAGACAGATTCATCCGCCTCACGGTAAGGCGATACTAAGTTAATCGGCATATCGGCATCCGTGTAGTCATCTAACATTTGAATCAAATCTGTCAATTTCAGACTGCGTTCACCAAAATGCTTTCGTAATTTACCTCGTAAGGAAGCAAGCTTTTCGTAAAGCGAAAACACCGAATAATCATCATTCTTGCTATAATATGCCAAGAAATCAGACCGTAATCCATCAAATTCCGCAGTCCCCACCAAATAGTCGAGCATAATCTCTAACGGTTCATTAAACGATTTTGTCACTAACCCTGCTAGCCAGTTTACTGCTTTTACAATTTGAGGATTCTCAGATTCGGCCATCACGTCGAAAATTGCACGCTTATCTTGACGCGCTTTACTCATTAGTTTTACGACTTCAAGTGGCGAGATCGCAAAGAACGGATAAGACAAAATCTCCATCATTGACACACTCGCACGCTTGCCCTGCGCCATCTCGTCAACAAATCGCGCCAAAGTCAAGATTTCATGGATTTTTTCATCCTCTAGCAAATTATCTTTCTTTTCATACGCAATCTTGATCTCCGGGTGAGATTTTAAATACGGTAGTAGTGGCATGAAATATTTTGTTTTATACGAAATAATTGCTATTTCATTCTGCGGGACACCCGACTTGATTAGCTTTGCAATTTCATCCGCGATGAATCCGTATTCCATTTCAGAAGACAAGAACTCATGACGGTATATCTGAGTTTGTTTCGGATTCGGACGATGCGCGGTCAATTCTTTGTCGGCAAAACGATCCGGGGCTTGTTCAATCACCTTTCGCGAAAAATCCAAGATTTCCTGCGTGCTTCTATAGTTTTCGGTTAGCGCAATCACCTCGGCACTATAATGCTCTTGAAAATCCGTCAAATTCGTCGCCAATGCACCCTGAAACTCATATATTGCTTGGTCATCATCACCTACGGCCATCACTAGTGGTTTTTCGTAATCAGTCAGTTCCTTAATGATTGCAAATTGTGAAGGATTAGTATCCTGAAACTCATCCAGCATTATCACTTGATACCGCTCAGACAGCGTAGCCTTAAACCCAGCATCATTTTGTAGTGCCTTGAGTGCCTCCTGAATCATATCGTCAAAATCATACAGCCCATTATCCAACAAATACTGATCGTACTCAGACATTACATGTGCCAAAGAAAGCAATTTCTTGTTCGCTACGCGGTCTTTTAGTCGATAGTTCCCTTTACTGTCCTTTTCAAAATATGCATCTTTCCAGGCCGAGAGCGGCTTAATCTTCTGCTCGGCCAAAGCCTCCGCGATCGCCTCCTTCAAATCACGCGCCATCCCGCCAATCGAACGCTCGATATTTTTGACAATCACTTGCGCATCTGTATACTCTTTCAATATTTCATAGATGGGCTGGTAAGCATTATCATAAGAAGCTTGAAATGCACGCGGCACAATGTTCTGTAGCAGCGGTGAAATTGCTTTAGAAAGCGTCTCCGAATCAGTGATGTTAGTTTCCGCAATCAATTTCAAATCATCGGCCGTTAATCCAGCAGACTTCGCACTCGATATTACCGCCACGATATCTTTCACTGAGTCGCCCCGCAAGATATCGCGCCCATTTAGACTATCTTGAATACTTTTTACAATCTTGTACTGCGTCACTTCATCGATGGCAGAATCCAAAACCCGATCGTAATCCTCAGCATAGTTCTTATACTGTGCCAAAATGTCCGCACCAAATGCATGATACGTACCAATTTTTACTTTAGCAGCATCCTGCCCAATGATACTCTTGAGACGCTCGCGCATATTACTGGCGCCCGAATCCGTAAATGTCATACACAAAATATTTTCAGGATTCGTATCGGTATTCTTTAATATATATGCCACCTTTTGCGACAATAGCTGAGTTTTACCAGTGCCTGGCCCGGCTAGAACCAAAAGTGGCCCATCAAGATACTCGACAGCACGTTTTTGCGCATCATTTAACTGCATTTATCACTTCCTTTAGCAGCTTCGCCTTGCCTGGCACATTAATCTCATATCTCGCAATACGACGAATCGCCGACAGACCTTCGACCGTATTAGTGGGTTCATAAGCCGGATTATCTCGCAGAATAGTGCCATATTCGTAGTTACGCGATGGCAAACCACAGGTAAGTTTCAAATCGCCTATTCCACAGGCCAAATCAACCGTATTTGCATCTGCTCCATTCGCTCCCAGAATCAATTCCATTTCTTCTTTCGCCTGTCGTATAAACTCACGCCACTCAGTAGATTCGCGCTTCAATCCCCTAAGTCCAGCCAAAATTGCATAAACATTCTTTAATGATCCACACATCAATACCCCCCTTCTATCATCAGTAAAATCAAATTGAACGTAATCTGTATTAAACAAATCTACCACTCGCGAATCAGTTGCCGTAAGGAAAGTCTTTTTCTTTGCCTTGATATCGTCGGCGAAGCCAGGCCCCGATAACACCATCCAATCTTTGAAACTTTCAAAAGCAACATCCATCAAAATACCCTTAGTTGCAACAATTAACGGGAGGTTTTTGGGCAAATACGGCAACAAATACGGAACCGCCTGAGACGGGACACATAGTATAACGTATTTCGCCTTCAACAGCACATCAGACAAACGTTCACGTTCAACCTTTGAATCATAATAGTCAATATCATAGCCTTTATTGGCCAAAATACCGCCTAGTGCCGTTCCGAAAGCGCCAGCACCTAGTATAGATATTTTCATTTAGTACTCCTATAATTATTAATAGCATCACGCAGTGCATCATGGCCCAATACCGAACAGTGAAACTTGTGTTTTGGTAGATTACCTAAATAGTCATCGATATCTTTCGCCGATATCTGCAAAGCTTCGTCCAAAGTCTTACCCTTTGCTATTTCGGATAAAGCCGATGTGGAAGCAATCGCCGAGGCACAACCATATGTTTTCCAACGAATGTCTTCGATCTTGTCGTCTTTTACTTTAATAAACATCTTCATCTGATCACCACAAATTGGATTACCAACCAGCCCCACGGCATCATAATCAAACTTCGATTCATCACCCATCAAGAAATTGCGTGGGTTCAAAAAATGATCTTTAACAATATCGGTATAAATCCAATCCTGTCCCTCTTGCATACTACTATTCTACCCGCAATCTCAAATCGAGTCAAATATTAAACTTCACCAATTAGCTTCACCGATTCAGCCTCCGGCAACTCTTCCACTTCGCGTAGCTTCCGTTCAATTGAACGTGAAGTGGTCTTAGCCGATTCAATCTTATTAGCCGATTCCTGCAACTTTTTCTGTACACCCTCCAGTAAGTCGCCAAACTTTCCAAATTGCGTCTTCACAGCACCAAGCGTCTGCCACACTTCGGCCGAGCGCTTCTCAATCGCCACCGTCTTGAATCCCATCAAGAGACCATTCAGTGCTACCGGCAAAGTTGATGGGCTTGTAATCGACACATGGTATTTTTGCCGAACCTCGTCCGACAAACCAGGAATCCTTAGAATCTCGGCATAGAGCGATTCAGTCGGCACAAACATCATCCCGAAATCCGTCGTCATCGGCGGATCAAGGTATTTCGTCGAAATCTTCTTAGCTTGCTCCTTCACGTCAGTCGCGAGAGCCTTTGAAAACTTCTCAATCTCGGCCTTCTCGCCATTATCATATGCCGCAATCAAGCGTGAATAGTTTTCTACTGGGAACTTCGAATCAATCGGCAAATACACCAAACTTTCGCTATCCTTCCCTGGCATCTTAATCGCGAACTCCACCCTATCCGAGCTCCCTTTCTTTGTTGCAACGTTTTCTTCATACTGAGCCTTATTCAAAATATCTTCAATTATCGCACCGAGCTGCACTTCACCATATATTCCGCGCGTCTTCACGCCTTCCATCACTTTCTTCAGATCGCCGACGCCCGTCGCGAGATTCTTCATCTCGCCCAACCCTTGATAAACTTGCGTCAGCTGTGTCGATATCGACTTAAAACTCTCATTAAACCTCTTCTCGACCGAAGCCTTCAATTTCTCATCCACCGTCTCGCGCATTTCTTCTAGGCTTTTTTCGTTACTTTGGCGCATCTGTTCAAGTTTCTTTTCATTGCCAGAACGCAGTAGTTCAAGACTTTTCGTATTACTATTCTGCATGCGTTCCAGATTCTCCGAAATCTCCTTCCGGTTTTCACGAAAATTCCGGTCAATCGCAGGATTGATTTTACCTACTTCACCCTCAACCCGAATCAAACGCTCTTGCATTGCCTTAAAATCCGCTTCATCACTACTACTAGAGTTCTTACGCAATAATAAAACAATCACTACAATTAATAGTATTACTATCATTACCCCCATCACACCTAAAAATATATCCATAAGCTCTAGTTTACCACATAAACCGTTATTCGTAAAACTTAAGACTCTTTTTGTTGATCATGCCTTATTGCAGCATACGCAACTGCACCCGCTGCTGCCACACCAACTGCCGCAAGTGCTAGCTGACCAGCATCAAATGAGTTAGAGGTTTCAGTAGTAGCGGTAGACTCTGTTGTCTGCGTTACACCTAGCGGAGCCGAGTAGCTACTATCCGAAGTGTTAGAATTCGAATTAATCTCTGAGCCATCATCAGTTTGATCACTCGTGTTACTACCGGCCATCATCTGCATACTAAGTGGTGAAACACTGTTAGTATTAGCCGGAGCGTTATTAGTTCCTTGCTGTCCAGAACCACCACCGTTACCACTCGTCACAGTCATGGCGGACCTAAAGGCTTGCACTAGATTCATATCGGAATTTGGATTACTCATGTACCAGTTGAGAATGTCGGCATTCGTCTTTACGTATCCCATCATGAAGACGAACTTTAGATTATTTGAACTTGATTTCTCCTTATAATACCTAGTTCTATCATACAACCCAGACACATTCGTCAAACCATATTCTTCATACCTTTGTTCGTCCGGCACGCCAAGGAGACCTTCTAGAAGATATGCTACTGTTCCAGTTCGATCTGCTCCTACGCGACAGTGGAAGTAAATATTCTTGGTAGTGTTAGTGTTTGTAATATCAGTCATAATATTCGTCACCGCAGTCCAAGCTTTCATATAGTTGGAGTTAGCGTTATTTTCATCGCCAGAATTGTAGTCAAAGTTATAATGAATCACGGTATTAAGATGATAGTCGGACAGATGAGTATCACTGCTATATTCATCACCAACATTATACTCCGTCGTAATCCCAAGATTCGTAAACTCGCTAGCCGACACATTCTGCATCTTTTCACCGCGGAATAATCTACCATAGGCGAGAGTACCAGTCACAGTTTGATTATTGCTATCCGTATAAGTTACTGGCAAACCACCAAGGTCACGTACGTTACGGACAACATCAGTATCAACCCAACGAGTACCAGTACTCGAACCATTAGAAGTCGCCGTCACATAACCATACACCGAACTATCATCAGTTTTCTCCCAATAGTAGGTTTGCCCCGGAATCATATTATGAATAATACCATTATCTGCTTTAGCATAAGTAACTACAGCACCTTGAGAGTCATTGAGACGAACAGTGAGAGCCGCATTAATCTTCGTATCATATACGTCAGGCTTCGAGCAATCAACCGATCCACTTGTCCAATTTGACAAAGCAGATAACGGCTTTACCGCATCACTATTTGTATTATAAGCAGTACTAGTCTGGATAAAGCATTGATTATTGATAAAGTTACTACGAACAGCTTCCCAGTATTGTAATTCTGACAACTCTGTAGTGTCGCCCCAAGTCGAATTATTTATTGGGCTAGCTTCATTAAAGGTAGTTAAATTGACGGGGCTCTGCGCCCATGCGCTAGACAAGGCCTGGAAGCCACGAGTAGCATTATTAGATACATCAAATACTACAGGAGTATTCGAAGATTGGTAGACCCAATCAGCGACTAATGTAACGTTACTCTGTGGGATATATTGCGTACCATCGCTCACCAAAGTATTACCATTATACCAGCCACCAAAGGTATAATTTGCACTCGGCGCAGTTGGTGTTGGTAATGTTCCTACCGAACTACCAGCCGTAATAGTATAAGGATTTTGGAAACCACTCGGCAAAGTTCCACCATTTGCATCTAGCTCAACCGTATAATCACTGTCAACGCCAAGTCTTACATACATATCAGTCATCTTCCCGACCAAAGGACGCATCGGTGAGGTACCATTGGAATTCGCAGCACCACCAAACCAAACCTTAGTATCAAATTCGAAATGTGTTTTGTTAGTTATATCTTCGTATAGCGTCCAAGCACTGCCATCTACTGAGTAATAAACTCTGTAATAAGTATTCCCTTGCTCGACTTCTTTTCGCTTAAGTAGCTTCACGGTCTTGGTAGTTGAAGCAAAATCATGCAATGACAACGATGCAGAATCACCTTTCCATCTCGAAGTGATTTCAATGTAATTAGAAGTAGAATAACGCCGGACCACAAAACCAGGATAATTGTTGGCTCTATCTTCCTTCTTGAAACTTACGAAAGTTGCTTGGTTGCCCTGAGTTGGGATCTGACTACTGGGACTATATTCGGTAATTGTAAACCCAACTTCAAAATCTTTGTCGTAATTAGCCTGAGTAAATAATTGGACAGCGGTATCGATATAATATTGACTACTACTAGTATTCCCGCAATAGGTACCAGTTACTGCAGCACCAGTAAATATACATTCATTGATTTCAGCCCATTCGATTGGGAAGCTAGATGTATCTTCTACCCATTTTGCATAATAAGTAATGTCAGCGGTTACAGTTTCTTCGGGATATACTTCAGTATAGAAAGTGCCATCATCCGTATACCAACCAAAGAATCTATAGTTCGGCTTACTAGCAGTCGGTAAAGCGCCCACCACATCGCCATCATCAACAGTTCTAGTACTAGAAGCCCCATTATCGAGCGAGCCACCATTGGCATTGAATGTTACAGTCCAACTCGTCGTCGGGGCCGGTGCGACGGTTACTTCTAAGTATTTATATAAACCAGATTGTGAACCTGTCATGATAATGTTTGTTGTTCCGGCACCAACACCCGTAATTACACCAGTATTAGTATCAACTGTAGCCTTTGAAGGATCGGCAGAGCTAAAGGTGTAAGGTTCAAGCTGCGAGGCATTACCAACTACGATTGTAATCTGATCACCTACAGCAAGAATCAAATCATTTGATATAACAGCATTAGTAACATCCAAATATGTAGGTGAAAACTTTTCAATTAGCTTATCTGGTACTACGATAGTTGGGCGCACCATACTAGTGCCAGTTGAAGTGCTTACCTTACGGTTACCGCTACCGGTATGGATACGATATTGCTCAGAGCCTTCCTTCGCTAGCCATAGCGCAGAGCGGCCGTTACCATCATAAGCAGAATGCTCCATGAAGTAATCACAAGGTACAATGGCGTCAGTTCCAGTCAATCCACTAAGAGTCGTGTTGCAAGCAGAAGCAAGCTCGGCGCGTGTCGTAAATCTTGCTGCTTTCCCGGTCTCTTGCTCTATGAGACCAGGATTATCCCAAGCCCCACTAGTGTTTGCCGGAAGTTGTTGAAGGGCGTCCGTGTAACTATAAAGAGTATCACTGCTGGTACCTGGAGCCCATGTACCGCCATAATAGCTGTTCCAGGCCACGAGCACAGCATTATGATTCTCATCTTGACCTACATAGTAGAAGCGCTCATTTGCTGCACTATAAGTATCATCATAATCAACATCGCAGTTGTAAGCATCGCCTGCTTGCGGAGTAGTGCTACTAGCAATTTGACCGTAGGCGACGTTTGTATCATGAGTATGAAGGTTTGCACTCGAAGTTTCCACTTTACAGACAATCTTCTTGTACTGAGCGTGATAAGTTTCGCCATCAGCACTTGGCGTAGTTGTACCATCTACAGCGGTACCGCCAGTCGCTGCAGTAAACCATCCCATGAATACTTCGTCGGTGCCACTTGGAGTTGGATCTGCCGGGATATTGCTGCTGCCAATTTGCTGCCCAGCAGTCACAGTCGCACTTGAATTAGGTTCACCATTATGTGGATTGAAATAAACTGTATATTGAACTACAGGCGGCGTCACCGTTACAGTTGCAATCTGATTAGTAATGCTAGAAGTAGCACCCGTAATTGAAATATTTGTCGTACCAGCTGCCACTGGCGTTATTACACCAGTTGAAGAGTCAATCGTTGCTACATTTGGATCACTAGATGAGAAGCTGAAGCCTTCGAGATTAGCTGCGTTGGTTACTGTAACAGTCGCAGTACTGCCAGTAGTTACCGAGATATTGTCATCTGCCACCGTAGCCAGCGCTACCGTCCCGAGCCATTGCGCATGGTAAGTGGTGTCACCGCTTGGTTCGGTGCTACTTGAAATTTGCGAGCCACCAGTTGCAGCCGTGAACCAACCCTGGAATAGATGATCCGTATAAGATGGATCCGTGGCAGGATAAACATCACTTAGGTCATCTCCTGCATCAATTGTTTCAGTCCAAGAACTTGTTTCATTGTGTGGATCAAAGGTGATATCGTAGGTCTCAGTCTCGACATATGGCTGGACATATTCAACCGGAACATCAATCGTAGCACGCGCAGCATTTGCAGTTGTACTGCCATGAGTTAGCGTAAGGCTATTCGTTTGAATTCTATTCTTAAAGCTAGGTTGTTCCTCGAGCCAAATACCATCTGTCGCATTATTTGTCGCAAAATTTGATTGTTCGAATAAATAAGTGCTCACTGGGTCACTAGGAGTTATATGATTGGTGCCGCCACTCCAGAGACCACCAGTAATTTCAGGATAAGTCATAAATCGTGCAGCCTTACCAGCGTAAGTACCAGTAGTGTGTGTTATAAGATGCGGATTATCCCACACTGGTACCAGAGGATTCTGCTGATCTAATTCGTAATTTGGAAGCAGCGCAATCGCTGAATTGTAGACTACGCTTGGATTCAACTTATCCGTACTATTATCTGGCATATTTTTATAATGGATAAATTTAGCGTTGCCATTCTCGGTGCCGAAATAATAGAATCTTTCATTTTCAGAATCATATGTTCCATCATAATCAACATCGCAATCATAAGCAGCACCATGCGTCTCTTCTGCCTTACTCACCAAGTGACCATATTCTATTATTGTATTGTTTGCATTGCTAGCCCAACCGGCCTTACGGCAACCATTACCATTAGACTTACTACAAGTTTCAGTATGAAGTGAAGTTGCAATTCTACAGACATAAACTATTTCAGTCCAATTTGCATAATACTGAGTTGGCGTGTTTTCATCAAACACCGTAGACGTCGTAAGCTCTGTGCCAGTACCGTTAGTACCAGTCCACCACCCCGCAAACTCATGGTCTTCTTTAGTTGGCGCTGGAAGCGTTGAGAAGGATGAACCATCACCCACATCCCAAGTATAAGATGCTGGAGTACCACCTTGCGAATCAAAGGAGACGTGAATCACCTGACCAGTCACCGTTACATCAATAGTCTGAGTTTCTCCAGAAGTTGCACCAGTCATAGTAATAATTGCCATACCAGGGCCAATAGCAGTAATTTCTCCAGTAGTTTGATTCACTGTTGCAACGTTATCATTGCTTGAACTAAACGTATACGGTTCAAGTTCAGAAGCGTTGTTCACGACAATTGTTTCTGTGTCATCTGGCTCTAACGTAATCACAGGATTATCAATATCAGCAATCGCAACCGTACCCAACCAGTGTGCATAATAATCAGCGGAAGCGGACGGTACTGTCGAAGCGGTTACCTGGGTTCCGCCCGACTGGGCAGTAAACCAACCCTGGAATAAATGGTCAGCATAAGTTGGTGCATCGGGCAAAGTTGTCAGTGAATTACCATCCTTTATCAAATAAGTTGCTCCATCAGCAGTCGTACCGTCATTTATCTTGAAATTAATCGTATGAATATCATCGTCAGAATACTCGCCAAGCTTAATATACATATTTGACATAGTCGCCTCAGGAATACGTTTGGCGTTAGTGCAAGGACCTTGGCTACCATCACAATCATCCCGAGGATATGCACCAAACCAGGTCGTAAGATCAAACTGTTGGTTAAATCCAGTGATATCTTGTAGAAATACCAACGGTCCACCATCATAGCTATAATAAATCTTATTGTCCAATCTAAACATCGAGACGTCATGAACTTGCGCATAGGGTATCTCTTTCTTTTCCTGCTCATCACCGAACTTCGAATTAAAGTCGATGTTACTTGTAGCTCGTCTTACCGTCACGCCAGGAGCCTTTCCATCAGCAGCATGGGAACCAAGCTTATCATTAACAAAAGTTTGTTGGTTATTATCTTCAGATCCGAAATAGTTTACTTGTTCGCTAGGAAGGTAATGATCGAGCGTGAAATGAATCTCAAAATCCTTCAAGTAATTTGCTTGGCTATACAAAGCTACCCCAGTATCAATAAACCTAACATTATGATAATCACTACATGCAGAACCAGTAATATTGCCATTTGTCGCACCATGAAATTCACAGGCACCCATTTGATTCCACACCACCGGGAAAAGAGTATCCACCCATACAGCATACAAAGTTATGTTAGGCCCAGCAGTCTGATCCACCGGCAATTCATCACCAGCTTTATATAGAGTACCAGAGCACGTATCATCACCAGATGCAGCATCAGTGCCCGTAGCCACATCGCACCATCCAGCAAACTTCTTGTCATTTCGCACTGGCGTTACGTCGGAAAGAGTTACATAACTATCTTCTGCAGGAGTACCACCGTCAATTGTAGTAGGTTGCGGATTAGGCGTCGGCATGTTCGTCACGGTATCTGTCGTATTATCGTCATATGTCACGTTAAAGACGATAGAATTCGCGACGGCTGTCAAAACATAAGTATTCGTATAAGTTCCCGCCGGCAACGACATATCGACTCTCGTACCAAACGAAAGAGTATAGGTATTAGCTATACTATTGGCAGCAAATGTTTTATCGATCACTAAACCTTGGTCAGATGGCGCCGGTAGAAAATCCGTATTATTCACTACAGTATCAATACCTCCAGAACTCGAAATATACTGATTCGGTTTAATCCCCCATTTATTATTATAAGCGGAGCTCGTTGAAAAAGTCTGGTTCGAAATCGCCGATGAAATCGAGGTAATTTCATCGCCATTCTCGTTAAGCAAGCTGGTGCCATCGCCCATACTTAAGGATAATTTATAGCCAGTATAATTATCAGTAGTAACTGATAAAGTTGCATTACCCGACTCGCCAAAAGTACCTCCCACCGCAGGCATCAAATTGACCGAGAGCGAGCCAGATTGTATCGACATCGAAATCGTGCTCTGCGTCGCCACAGCGAACACGCTATTAGAGGAAAAGCCCAAAGTGCAAAAGAAAGTCAAAAATACCACGCAGATAGCAGACAAAACTTTCTTACCTACTTTCATAGTAACCTCGCAGTTCATTAACACCTAAATACACTCTATTATTACTCCACAATATTTATATATAACCATTATAAATCATATAATTTCATTATGCAAGTGCTTTTATCCACAATTCAAACAAAAAAATATACCATTTTTACACATAAAATATATAGTATATTCATCACGTTTATGATAAAATAGAATGTATGAGAGTGTGGAGGAAAAATGTTATTTTGAATGGACTTTTTCTGTTCGGTATCATTTTCGGCTTGAGCCTCATTGGGCAGTCAGCTTTTGCTGAATCGGACCCCTCTATTTCGATTTCCGTCGATACTGTCAATATGACTTTGCAGCCTGGTGAATTTGGGACCGCCAATCAAACCATCACGGCATCCACCACTAGCTCCTCAGGCTACACGATTAAACTAGCAAACAACAACAATTCAACCGATCTTATTAATACGACAGACAACACAAAGGTAATACCGACTTTCACAATGCCAAGTGGGTCAACAAGTATTCCAGTTAGTCAACTCGGTAATGGTTATGGATTTAGTACAGACAATGGCGCAAATTATTCAGCCATCCCAGATCCGAACACTGCTGTAAAACTGTTCAAAACTTCGTCCAGTGGCGCCAACCAACACACACTCACTTTTGGCGTCAAAGTACCAACCAATATCGCAGCCGGTACTTATACCAATTCGTTTGATATTATCATTGTGGCGAACTTCGAACCCTGCCTCGCCGAAAACATTTGCTACTATGGTAATAACGACGACGGTACCGGAACAATGCCTGACCAACCCGCCAGTTCAAATACCGACACTACCCTCATGGCATCTAACTATTCTCGCGCTGGCTATGGCTTTGCTGGTTGGAATACTAGCGCCGACGGGACCGGTACTAATTATGGACCTGCTCAAACTATCACGACTGGAGATTTATCGCAAGAAGGGTTGTCACTTTATGCTAATTGGGTACAATCAGCCGGTAACTTACAAGATTGGCAAGGCTGCGACAGTATGAGTATTGGTGATATCACAGCACTTACGGATACTCGCGATGGTAGTACCTATGCCATTACTAAATATGCTGACAACAAATGTTGGATGATGGAAAATCTACGTCTAGATCTATCGGACCAAGACCTCCAGATCACCAGCAGTAATACCAATAAACCAACAGCGTCATTTATAACCGCAATCAATAATCACCCAGCATCTAGCAATTCCTTCTGCGAAAACACCAACTCAGCCTGCATCGACCAAGTAAAATTTAATACTAACAATATCAATCGAGGGTTGACGGCCGCACATGACACCGCTGACACTACAAGCTCATGGTATTCCTATGGAGTATACTATAACTGGTTTGCCGCCACAGCAGGCAATGGCACGTATGCACTTACAAATGCAGGCATAATCGTCGAAGGTGACCTCTGTCCAGCCGGCTGGCACTTACCTACCGGATATGGCATCGACGGTGAATTGGCTGTCCTTGATAAGGCCTACAATGGTTCAGGCAACAACCAAGAATCAGGAAATACCGGGCTCAACGGTTCAAAGCGTTGGCGCAACTTCCCATTAAACTATATCTATAGTGGCGAATGGCGCGCTAATAGTAGTCTTAACCGAGGTGTTTCGGGTGGATATTTTTCTGCCAGCAATTACACCGCAATACGTTCCTACAATCTCTGGCTTCGTCCAACTGCAATCAATATGAATTCAAATTCCAACCCCAAATACCGTGGTCAAGCCATCCGCTGCATTGCCACTAATAATAGTTCAATCATCGGCAACATCCACTATGACTCCAATGGTGGTACTGGCACTATGACAGATCGAACAGGCGTAGATTTTACCACCGCCACAGCTGACAGTAATACATTTACAAAACAAAACGCTACCTTCCTTTATTGGAATACTAAAGCTGATGGTACCGGCACTATCGTCCTAGAAGGCGGGTCAGTAAGTAACGCCGCAAGTGCCATGGGTCTAGTAAGTGGCGACACGTTAACCCTATACGCCATTTGGCAACCCATCTTCTCAGTTACCTATAATGGCAACGGAGCCGACGCGGGCACCATGCCAACTTCCCAAATATCTATCAATGCATCTCTAACTCTCTTAGCAAGTAACTATTCCCGTGCCGGCTATGGTTTTGTTGGTTGGAGCCATGATGATGATGCTGCCACCAAGCTAATTAACGGCCAAACCATCGAAATCTTTGGACCAAACCAAGTCGTTTCAACCGACAGTAGCTTCACAAGTCATGCAGATAGTAACAACCTCATTACTCTATACGCCGTTTGGCTCCCAGCCGACATCAATGACACACTTCAAACCTTCGATAACGTCAAATGTAACGCCATGTCCACTGGAAACATTTTAGCCCTCACCGACAATCGCGATAACAACACATACGCAGTCGCCAAGCTCGCAGACGGTAATTGCTGGATGATTGAAAACCTCCGCCTCGATCCTTCAACCACAACCTTCTCGAGTAGCAACACCAATAACCCAACCACCGCCTTCATTTCCGCCGCCCCATCATCTAGCACATCCAATACCATGTGCGGTGGCAATACTGGTAATAATAGCACCTGTATCGACCAAGTCGCCTTTAACAGCAATAATCTCAACCGCAGTCTTTCTGCCTCGGCAACAGCAAGTTCGCCTGCCCAATGGTACAGTTATGGCATGATGTACAACTGGTACACTGCTTCAGCCGGCAATGGCACCTATGCCATGTCGAGCGGCCATGTGGCAGGTGATATCTGCCCTGCAGGCTGGCGTTTACCAACCGCTGGTACGGGAGGCGAGTTAGCCGTGCTTAATAGCAGCGTCAACGGTGGAGCTACCAACAACGACAGCGGCCTAGTATCCTTCCCAAATAACTTCATCTATTCTGGCGACTTTAACCAAACTCAATCCGGCGGTCGCGGTAGCTACGGACGTCTCTGGAGTGCAACCGCATCGAACAATAGCAACGCCTTCCGCCTCGGCTATCGCAATAACGAAGTCACACCAGTTAAAGCCTACAACAAATGGGATGCCTTCGCACTAAGATGCATTGTGAAGCCATAAAATATGTGCTATAATAATAAGGCGCCGTGATAGCTCAGTTGGTAGAGCAGCCGCCTTGTAAGCGGCAGGTCGCCAGTTCAAGCCTGGCTCACGGCTCCACAAAAAATAGCCCCACAGGGCTACTTTTTTGATTCGGATAATCCTAGTAGTTCTCTGGCTTAATCTCGAAATACGCTTGAGGATGTGCACACACCGGGCAAACCTCAGGCGCTTCCTTACCAACTACAATGTGGCCACAATTTCGGCACACCCAGATCATCTCACCATCACGCGAAAAGACTTTCTTATCTTTCACATTAGAGAGTAGCTTTCGATATCTCTCCTCATGCGATTTTTCAATCTTCGCCACTTCTTCGAACTTTTCAGCCAGTTCATCAAATCCCTCTTCTCTCGCAGTCTCAGCAAACCCTTTGTACATATCAGTCCACTCGTAATTCTCGCCATCTGCCGCCGCCTCAAGATTTACTACGGTATCCTCTACTGCACCACCGTGTAACTCCTTGTACCACATCTTAGCGTGTTCTTTTTCATTCAATGCGGTTTCAGTAAAAATTGCCGCAATCTGCTCATAACCGTCCTTCTTGGCTTTTGACGCAAAATAATCATACTTATTGCGCGCCTGACTTTCACCCGCAAAAGCCGCCTTTAGATTTTCTAAAGTCTGAGTTCCATCGTATTTTGTTTTCATATTCTAACTCCTTTCATTAAACGTTTAATAGATAAAATCGTTCAGATTGGCGTTTTCTCCAGTCGAAGCGCTATTACATATAGAGCGAGACTGGAAAAACGTCAAGATGGGCGATTGTAGCATTAAATAGCTGTATAGCCACCATCCACTGGCATAATAAGTCCGGTCACGTAGGACGCTTCTTCCGAGGCTAGGAATACCGCAGCCGCGTCAAGTTCGCCCGGTTTCCCATATCGTCCCATCGGTACGTGCGTCTTAGCGAACTCTTGAAAACGTGGTGTATCGAGCACCGCTTTAGTCAACTCGGTCTCAAAATAACCAGGACAAATCGCATTGCAAGTAATTCCCTCTTGGGCTAGCTCAGCCGCTACTGCCCTTGTGAAATTCACAACAGCACCCTTTGAAGCATGATAGGCAATTGTATGAATTTCAGTATTCCCCACCAAACCATACATGGACGCAATATTGATAATGCGACCATAATGATTTTTCTTCATAATATTCGCAAAAGCCCTCGTCATCTTAAACACACTTGTCTCATCCGTTGCAATTGTGAAGTCCCATTCCTCATCGGTCATTTCAAGTACACCTTTATCTTTCGATGAGCCAGCACAGTTCAATAGAATATCAACGCGACCAAATTCCTTCTCGACCTTTTTGGCAACATCATTGATATTCTCAGAATCTGTCACATCGCACTTATACGCTACCACCTTCGCCGCACCCGCTTTTTCAAGCTTAGGCTTAAACTCCTCAAGCCTTTCCACTCTTCGTGCCAAAATGGCAAGCGAAGCGCCTTGCCGCGCAAAGGCCAAAGCCATTTGCTGTCCCAATCCTGATGAAGCTCCCGACACAACCGCAACTTTATTTTTTAAATCAAACATTCTATCTCCTTTCTGTTTAGCTAATAATGTATACTTTAATACTACTCTCAAGTCTTTTCTCCCAGCAAATCTTTGCCTGCATCACTCAATATTAAGTCCAAATCACTATATAAATCATTAGACACATTCTTGTTTTGTGGTTTTTTGGGAGTTTCAATCTTCTCAACCAGTTTCGGCTCATTACGCGGTAGCGCCTTAGGCACTTCTACAGGCCTCTCGACAACTCGACGCACTGGTTTGACTATCCTTTCAACGGGTTTACGAAAAATCAAATCGACCTCTAATATTTTGCCATTTGGCCCAAATAGAGTAGGAACAAAACCCAAATAATCATAACCTCTCTTATCTACATAATCCGTAATTATTTCTCTATGTTCTTTGATATCGGCATTAATCAATTTATTGTTTGCATACTTCAATCTCACGAACTCCATCAAACCTCCTTTTTATCATCATAGCATACTTATCCAAAAAATTCTATAAAACAAGTATTTGACCCACGAAGAGTCATTTAACTCAATCAACGAATTCATCGCACGCCGTTGACGAAAATATAGATATGAGTTATAATATAATGGTCTTAGCCGAAAAGATATTTTTCGGTAGGTGTACATTTTATGAAAGAAGGTGATTATATGAGAGGTGACTACGATATCCCTCGCACAAGCTTATCAATCGAATTCGACCATAATCGTGACGATTATCACAGAGGCCATGGCCTTCACTGCCACGTAGTATCCGGTCGTACCAGAATTGCCTCCGTTAGCCTGGAAACACTTTCCGTTATGGCAGGCTCATTGGATGGCAAAGAAGGAAGATTGGCCATGGAGTGGATCCGCAACAACGCATATATGCTCAGAAACGACGCTGAATACTGGCGTGATAACGGATCCGTTTGGTAATTAAAACTAATTAGAATACACACCTTTCAGCCCCAAGATTTCATCTTGGGGCATTTTTTGTGAAACAAAAATGGTGCTGGAAGTAGGACAGTCATTTCACTACGTGAAATGACAACGTCGGGCGTCGCCTCGGAATATCTCAAATATATTTGAGATATTCGCTCGTCTCCTACGCCGTCCGAACCTACGGCTCTCGTCCTACATATCAAAAATTCGAAAATGAAAGGCGCCAGGTTGGTGTTTTCTTCGTGCGCACCGCGTCTAATGGACGAGGAAGCACGAAAAAACGCCAAGATGGCGCCTTTCAATTCGAATTTTGGTGCTGGAAGTAGGACTCGAACCTACGAAGGCCGAAGCCGAGAGATTTACAGTCTCTTGTCATTGCCACTAGACGATTCCAGCACTTAATTTAATATGCCATCATAATTCATGGAGCCGCGAACCGGGTTTGAACCGGTGACCTCATCCTTACCATGGATGCGCTCTACCAACTGAGCTATCGCGGCAAGAATCATGACGTAAACCAATTATATCAAATCAATCACGAAATGTAAACTAAATTCTTTTTCTACCAACATGAGTTTTGATCACTTTGGATTTTAGCCCAACTGATTGAGTATGCATTTTTTTCGTAGTTAAGCTTTTCTTCGTTTTGGTTTCAGAAACCACATTTTTGTTATGCAAGTTCGACCTTGTCGCGTAACGAGCATTGGAAGAATGAGACGTACCGGCGACACGCATAGCTTTAATTGCACGACTGGTCGCACGTCTTCGCTTTACCTCTGTTTCTTTAGCTATCTGTGCTTCGATACGCGCAGAAGTCGCCGTTGCTGCTTCGGTATCTCCCGATTTTTCATAAACAGCTAATATTTGTTTCAAAATTTCAACTCTAGGATCTAATTCATATGCACTCTCTAACGCATCTACAGCTTTTTTGGAACGCCCCAATTTTTCCTCTACCCGCGCCAAAGCAATATATCGAGCAGGTACATCACCTTCTAACTCAATCGCTTGTCGAAAAGCCATCTCAGCCTTTTCGTAGGCACCCATGTCGTAGTAAATTAGTCCAACGTTATGGATAGATGCCGGATTACTATCAAGAGATTGCGCTATTTCAAAGCACTCCACAGCCTCGTCATACTTCTTTTCTTTGGCATATAAAATACCCAACCTGTTATAAGCTGCAGCATTTTTCTCGTCAAACTTCAAAATGGTCAACAATGCTTTTTCGGCACGAAAAGGTTTGCGCTCCTTCATTGCTGTTTGTGCCACCTGCCACAAACGCTTCATCTGAGCAGTATACTTGGCCGATTTTTCATCAGATTTGCGCGGTTTTGTCTCCATTGGAAAAAAGAAAACTAAATACACCGTAAAAACAACAATTGCAAAAACTGCTATCATACCATTATTATACCAAATTTGCCACAATCTGCAATTTTATATGGCCATTTTGCATTAAAGATTCATATAGGGTCAAGAATTTCGGTAACCTCTTAACAAAAGCCATATTTCCAGTAATATAATAAGATTTATATAGCATCTCAATCGCCGTTCCAACCACTTCAAGCGCGTAGTTTCTTACTCCGTCTTTTTTCTTCGCAATCTCCTCAGCCAAACCAACTATTTCGTTTGGTTTTGCCACCATCAGACGTTTCGCCAAATCCTTCTTTTTTGCATCCGCACGAATTGACTGGTCGTCCTGAACTCTCAAATAATATATCGCCGCACGACTCAGAATGGTAGATAATAGCATGGACGGACGGCCCGTCACCAATACAAAATGGACGTTGTCCCCAGGCTCTTCCAAACTCTTCAAAAAAGCATTGGCTGCCTCAGGCTGCATTTTTTCCGCTGGGCGTATCACCACAAACAAATCTTGACTTTGTTTCAATTCTAAACGCTCCATCATTTGGCGCACTTGCTCAATCGTGATTACCGTCTTTTCTTCGGGTTGCAATACCAATGCACCAGGAATTTCAACCTTAAGCTCATCTGGCACAACAAACACAGCAGTACCGCATTTCGCAGCAATCATTTGTATTTGCGAAACATTATCAAAAAACATCTTTTACCGCCCTTTTTCGGCAGGAGCTTCCGCGCCTCCTTTAGACGCCACTAGCATGTCAAACGACCTCGGTCGTGGCACACGAAAAACACGTCTATCCCCGCCAGGCAAAGTGATTTCCAATTCACCCGCATGTAAATACAGCCTTTCTCTGTCACCTTTTCCGTATACCCTGTCACCTACAATTGGATGTCCAAGATATTGCATATGAACCCTCAACTGATGAGTCCGGCCAGTAATGGGTTTTAGCTCCACCAATGAATATTCGCCATTAGTTTTTAACAACCGATAGAAAGTCTCAGATTCCTTACCATTCGGATCTACCCTGAAAGTCGTCGGACGTTTCATATCGCGAATTAGAGGCAAATCAATCTTTGCTTGCTCCAGCTTCGGCCGCCCCTCCACTACCGCGTAGTAAGTTTTATGCACCGTCCGTCGTTGGAATTGCCGTTTCAAAAAATGCAATGTATCCTCATCCTTCGCCAGTATCATCACGCCAGAAGTATCGCGGTCCAACCGATGTGCCACCATCCCAAAATCCGCCAAAGTCCGCTCAGGACAATATTCGCCCTTTGCCTCAGACAATAACCCCGCTGGTTTATTCACGACTACGACACACTCATTCTCAAATATTATTTCAGGTTTTACATCGGCATTTTTTAGTTTTTCAGGCACCCTAAGATCAATTTTTACATCACGCGTAAACTTCGTATTTGACTTTGTTACGAGTTCTCCGTCCACAGTCACAAAACCACTCTCAATAAATTTTTGCAAAGTCGAACGATTATAACTTCGATAGATTTCACGCATCAATACATCAAGTCTTAGTTTTTCTTCCGGTTGTTCAGACTCTAGCAAAATCGTATCGCCATTAATTACCCGCGACATCTCTGGTTTACTGAATTTTTTGCCAGTTCGTATCATTCCCCTCCTTTAGCGTAGCCCAAAAGCTTCCTGCACCTCTTCTAGTTTACGATTTGCAACCTGATTAGCATATACCTCACCTCGCTCAAATAGCGAATTTACTTCTTCATCAGTGATATTAGCAAGTTTCTTTTGGAAGTTGTCAAGCATCACCGCTACACTTTCGGCTACCTTCTTCTTCAGTTCACCATAACGTGTCTCACCATTCCATTTCGCTATCACATCATCAAGTGGAGTATTTGTTGCAAGAGCTTCAATTTGTAGTAAATTCGAAATCCCTGGCTGATTGAACATATCATAACGAACCTTCGCGAAAGAATCCGTTGTCGCTGACATGATTTTCTTACGCGCCAATTCTGGCGTATCAGAAAGCATGATTTTAGAATTCTCGGCGGGCGTAGATTTACTCATTTTCTTTTCTGGGTTCAACAAATCCCGAATCCGCACCCCATTCGATATTTCCATAAACTGCACCTGTTCCTTTGTCTGTGCTGGTACCGTTAAGATATCTTTACCAAAACGATGGTTAAACCTCGTTGCAAGATCACGCGTCAACTCCAAATGCTGGAACTGGTCTTCGCCCACTGGCACATAATAAGCATCGTAAAGTAAAATATCCGCCGCCATCAATACTGGATAGTCAAAAATCCCCACATTTACCGTTGTCTTGCCCTTACCTTTTTC
The DNA here is from genome assembly GCA_946548715.1 of uncultured Candidatus Saccharibacteria bacterium. GTDB lineage: Bacteria > Patescibacteriota > Saccharimonadia > Saccharimonadales > Saccharimonadaceae > Nanosyncoccus. The sequence continues at coordinate 2,859 of CAMNPZ010000003.1, read as the reverse complement.
CTTGAATTGCGTCATACGACTAAGCTCCCCCATCGTCGCAATACAATTCAAAATCCAACAAAGCTCAGAGTGAGCTGGCACACGTGACTGACGATAGAAATGCACATGCTCGTTAGGTTGCAACCCAGCCGCAAGATAATACTTCACATTACGCAAAGTATTCGCCGCCATATCTCCCTCGACCTCACTAATAATTGAATGTAAATCCGGAATAAAGAAGTTAACCTCGTAGCCATCGGTGCTATACTTATTCGACAACTTAGCCATATGAGTCAGTACGCCAAGATAATGCCCGATATGCAAATCACTATTTACTCTCAGTCCAGTCAAAATCGTCTTCATACTTCCATTTTATCACACATTGTGGTAAAATAAAAACACGGGGTGTTAGCTCATTTGGTAGAGCGCTTCCATGGCATGGAAGAGGTGAGGAGTTCGAGCCTCCTACACTCCACCATACTAGGTAAATCAGAGTCGGAAGACTCTTTTTTGTTGTTCTGACCTCTGTAAAACCAGCTAATTTCCGGTATTTGAACTTTTTCGTCATCCACGAAAAATCCGCTTGAAAAACCAAAAGTTTACACTTTTTAGCATATTCAGGTGTTAGACTGAAAAAGTGCGAACCGCGATGATTGACGAAATGCATTACAAAATCAATAAACTCCTTTAGTCTTGCATCTTCATTATTGTTAATCTCAACTATTTAGGCTTTATATTCGTCAATTTCTTTTGTTTTAGCCTAAATTCGCTTTTGCAGCTCCAGACAAACCCCGTCAACGAACAGATTGCCGGTTTCGTTATTAAAAGTGATTACGTGGCAATCATTGCTCGTACCGCAAATATCATTTGCTACTTTTTCAAAGTTTGGTAGAACATCTACGATAAAATATCGAGCTGATTCTATCTTCTCATTAATTTTTGAACTATCTAAATCTCAATGCTGAGCAAAATCATCCTCAGCGTATATAGACATCTCTAGCTTGGTAATATCGACAAATTCTTTTGGTACCGTCTCGTCACTTACATAGAATTTAATGCAATTTTTATCATTCGCAAGATATTCAAGTGCTTTTTGCTGGTGCTCGATTGAGAAATTATAACGCAAATCCAATGAGTAAAGCATAATTTTTCGCCCAAACTCATACTTTAAAGCTTAAGAAATAGCCTCGGTCATTAGCTGGTTTTTTCATCCCTAGCGAAACGCTGGCTAAGATAATCCCGAATACGAGAAAAAGTTTCCTCAATTTCTTTGTTCGTCGCTACTATTATTATAACATATTTCTACATAGTAGAAAATATAACAAACATAATAATTATTATGATAATGATTAGGATTGCCCAAGCACCACCCGAGCCACTTGAGCCACTAGACGACCCTATATGGTTATTAGCGCTACTATAACTATGGCTATTCGATGAGGAGATTCTATGTAACCGACTGGCCTCTCCTGAGTTGATTATTGCTTTTTCGATTATCTTAAGCTGCTTCTCGACATTATTTTCATTTTCATTTTCTTCGTCGTGCTCTACGTTTCCTTTTCGAATCATTTTTTTCTGAGCTTTAGTGATATCGTAAAGTGAATATTTACCGTCCTCGCTGAGTTTACTTTTGCGGACTTCGAGTATTTCATCGACCACAAAAGCCTTGTAAAGATTTAGATATTTTTTATCTTTGCTCAAGAGAAACATCGGTTTTTTGCCAGACACTCTGTACTTTTTTGCGAAGTAATCATATTCCTTAGCACCTGGCTTCAAATAATTATCTATAGTAAACCCATTTTTATTAGTTGAGGCTTTAAGCCCTCGCCAAAAACCGATTTTAGACTGTTTCTCTTCACGGCTATGCACTTTATAAGAAATGTATTCATGGAGATCCTCATGGATTCCGAGCGATGTTGTAATATTGTCACGCCATTGGTTTTGCTTACCAAGGTCATTAAATGCCTTTTTAACCTCTGGGTCATGCGACCCAATATAAGCCGGAAGATTCATCTTGTCTTCCCAGGACAGTTTACTGGTCTCCTTTGGCATGGATGAGTTAGTAAAAATAAACCATAGGTCAAAACTAGTAGACTCAACATCGTTCACCTCTTCCATCTGATATTCGGCAGACTTATAGGTCTTATATTTTTCAATATTACTAGCTTCGTATGACCAATGGCCTCTGGCTAAGTAAGCAACGGATATGTCAGTTTTACTTGTCATTTTAGTCTCCCATCGTTCCCTTTTCTTTTATCATTTTAACTCCAGGTTTTTTCTTGAAACGCGTATATCTACCGTCCGGATATAATATGACTGACCTAATCTCCAGAAGCTCTTCTATTGCGAAGCATATATTCCTTTTTAATTCGCTATCATCTGCCATTGCTTTTACGAATGCTCCATTCGATAACCCATAGTTAGCCATATCGTTATCATGATATTCTTCAGCGGAAGTTGATAAAGCGCCAGGATAATCCCTGTCGCTAGTATAATTAACCTCCCATAGCGCAATATCATCGTTGTCTTCAATTTCGTCATATATATCCAAAGCATGTAAGATAAGGCGCTTTCGTCGTATGGTGTCATCGTTGTATTTTTGCATTTTTACACGGCCTTCTGGCGTTAACATCGAAGATATATCGCCAGATAAATCAAAGTACTCGCTGATTACTGGTAAGCCTGACGCAAAAATAACCCATTTCTCCGAGGACTGATTTGATGGGAGACTTCCTTGATGAAACCTATTTGCACTCCAAAAGCCTCTAGCGCGTATTGCTATAGCATCTGAACCATTTTTCATTAGAACATTCCTTTCATAAATTGATTCATTCTCATTGTTGTTTCAATATAGCTATATATTCTTAGGCAATTCTTTTC
>CAMNPZ010000002.1 GCA_946548715.1 uncultured Candidatus Saccharibacteria bacterium | reverse complement strand
GGGCGGTTAGCTCAGTTGGCTAGAGCGCGTCTTTGACGTAGACGAGGTCACAGGTTCGACTCCTGTATCGCCCACCATCTAAATAAAGAAACTCCCTATGGGAGTTTATTTATTTAGATAATAGCGTATACAGGAGGCAAACCGCAGGTTCGCTCGTGGTAGGAGGTGAACAAAAATCTAAAACTTGTTTTAGATTTTTCGAACCGACGCCCCACGAATAGCTCGCACTTCAGTGCGAGCTAACTCCTGCAAACGCCCACCATAAAGCAATAAAAGAAGCCCTCTCGGGCTTGTTTTATTGCTTTACGACAAGATGGATACGAGAGAAAAACCTACATTTCACTAGTGACAAAAGACAGTAAAGGCTTGAAGTTTTTTAGAAGCCTTTTTTATTATTATTTGATATAATGAATAAAAGAATACAAGCGAGGTAATTATGGACAAAACTAAAAATTTAGAAAATAGCGAAAACCTTCGCAAAAACATCTATCTTCCCATTATCAAAAATCCCGAAGAAATCCAAGATTATGCAAGACAGCTAGCAGAATTAATAATATCATTATTCGACCCAGACAATGAATACAATAAATACAAAGAGCAAGAGACAGAAATGCTTTATCACGCCCTAGTCCTCCTGATAAGCTGTCCAACACCCAAACAACTAAAACTCGCTATCCACTGTTATCTCAGCCCAGATTTCGTTCATCACAACATACAATTCCTCGCCTCAAAAGACACTTATGAGTATTGGCAGTCCAAGGTGCCAGAATTCATGAAACAACAGGACGATATTGCCAATTTGCTCCGTCATTTTTATATCAATTTAGCCTTAGTAATTGGCGAAGATATAGTGCAAAATTTTTGTAGCGACTACAAAAGAACAACAATCATCTAATAATCTGCCATTTCCCGCCATCACCATCTGCTAAATCATCAACAACCGTGATATAATTAAAGACATGAAAGTAAACACTTCGCCGATTTCTGGCACCCAAGAACTTCTACCAAATACACAAGCTATTTTTAATAGCCTCAAGTCCAAAATCGCTCAGACCTATCATAACCACGGTTACCAAGAAATCGAAACCCCCACCATTGAACGCACCGAAGTCTTACTCGCCAAAGCCGGCGGCGACACCGAAAAGCAAATCTACAAACTCATCAAGACCGGCGACAAGTCTATCGAATCTGCCGACCAGGCTCTACGATTCGACCACACTGTCCCCCTGGCTCGTTACGTAGTCGAACACGAAAACGATTTGCAGTTTCCTTTCAAAGTAGCTCAACTCGGCACTAACTTTCGCGGCGAGCGCGCCCAGAAAGGTCGTTTCCGCGAATTTTACCAATGCGACATCGACATCATTGGCCGTAACACCTTATCCCTAGCCTACGACGCCGACGTCATCTCGACCTTGCTTGACACATATCAAAATTTCGAGCTCGGCACTCCAGTTCTCGCCCGCATCAACAACCGCAAAATCATTTCCGGCCTCATCAATCATCTCAATCTATCCGACAAGTCCACCGAAATCATCAGCATTATCGACCACTCCGAGAAAGTTACTACGGAGCAAACCAAATTTGCCCTCGAAGAACTAGAGCTGCCCAAAGACCAAGTCAAAACACTCCTTGAGTTTATCGACCTCCACGGTCCCCGCTCTGTCGTAATCAAAGAACTTGCCAATCTCGAAATCGACAACCCCATCTTCCGCGAAGGCCTTACCGAACTTGATCAGGTCCTCTATTACCTCGAAGCCCTTGGTCTTGAAGGTCAAATCGAAGCCGACATGAAAATCGTCCGCGGTCTCGATTATTACACCGGCACCGTTTTCGAATTCATCTTACCAGAACACAAGAATATCGGCTCCGTCGCTGGCGGTGGCCGCTACGAAAACCTCACCAGCCACTTCACCGACAAACCATTCCCTGGTGTTGGTGGTTCCATTGGCCTCACGAGGCTATTCTTCGTCCTAAACGATGCCAAGCTTCTTCCACCCACCACTGACAGTCTCCTTGATTACGCCGTCGTCCCACTCTCCGAGCACGAATATGACGAAAGCTTTAATGTCGCAAACAAGCTCCGCGCCAAAGGTTATTCCGCCACCATCGTCTTTTCCGACAAGAAACTCGGCGACAAGCTTTCCTACGCCAGTAAAGTCGCCAAAAACGGCATTGTCATCGGCGAATCCGAAGTCGCCTCTCAATCATTCATCGCCAAAAACTTCCAAACCGGCGAGCAAAGCGAAGTCCAACTAGACGTCATCAGCAAACCCGAAGATTTCTGGTCCGACTAGAGCGTAGCGAAGTAAAAACTCTGGAACATTTTGAAATCGCCCGATAAAAATTACAACAGTCACAGACGAGTATCTGGTACTGGAATACCAGGACGAGTCTGCCTGACCTGTTGTAATTTTTATGCGGCGCGCATTTCAGCGTTCCAGAGTTTTTACTTCGCTACGCGCTATTCGTCCAAGAAAGCTCCGCTTTGCCGCGACCAGAGCTTCGCATATTCTCCGTTACGCGCCAATAATTCGTGGTGCGTTCCTTGCTCCACAATCCGTCCTTCATCAAGCACCACAATCTTATCTAGCCCCGCAATCGTCGACAATCGGTGTGCTACCACAATCGATGTGCGACCCTTCATCAAATTCGACAACGCTTCCTGAATCAGCGCCTCCGACTCTGAATCGAGTGCCGAAGTCGCCTCATCTAATACCAGTATCGGCGCATCTTTCAAAATTGCTCGCGCAATCGCAATTCTCTGCCTCTGTCCACCAGATAACTTCACGCCTCGCTCCCCCACCAACGTATCATATCCCTTCGGAAGTCCCCGAATAAACTCATCTGCATTCGCTAGTTGTGCCGCCCTAATCACCTCTTCGCGCGTCGCACCAAGCCGCCCGTATGCAATGTTTTCATACACCGACCTGTGGAATAACGACGATTCTTGTGGCACATACGCAATCGCATCGCGCAAACTCTTCTGTGTTACGTCTCGAATATCGCTACCGTCAATATAGATTCCTCCACTCGATACGTCGTCAAACCTCAGCAATAGTTTCGTCAAAGTAGTCTTGCCCGAGCCAGACACTCCCACCAGCCCCACCGATTGCCCAGCTTCTGCCTCAAGGCAAAAATCATCGAATAATTTCGTCTTCTGCTCATTATGTTGAAACGACACGTGAGAGAAATCAATCCTCGCCTGCTCCACCTTCAAGGGTTTATCAGTCTTGTCGTCAATAATGAGTGGCAAATCCAGTATTTCCACCATCTCCTTTGCATTACCAAACGACCGATTAATCGCCCTCAAGATATGATTAATTGTCCATACATTCGACAATAGCGAATTAGACAAAGAATACAAAAACACCATATTTGCAACCGTTAGCCCAAACAAATTATGACTCATTACTATCAATACTAGGAGCCCCGCAAACGTCACCATATTAATTGCGTTCATCGACATGTTCCGCCAAAACGACACCTTCGCCACCGCGAAAGTCGCCTGCTTCGTCCTCACTGTTGCTTTTCCAAATCTCGCCGCCTCCGCCAACTCTCGCGCATACGACTTCACCGAAATCTCATTCGTAATCGAATCCGCAAGCTGTCCAGTCTGTTTATTCTCTGCATTAGCTAGTCTCTCATCCACCTTCCGCGTCTTGTAATAAGTAGTAATCGCTACCGCCATATATACCGCCGCATACACCGCCAATATCAACGCAAACGGCAAACATACAAACGCCGCCACTCCAATCGAATATATAACAGTTAATATCAACGGATAAATATCCCACACGAAATTCGACTTCAAATCAATAAACGCTCCCGGCAACTTATTCGCCGCCGAAGTCAGCGACCCAGAAAACCGATTCCCGTGGAATGTCATCGATTGATTGATTACTGCATCAAACGCCATCTTCGCCAAATACTCCCCACCCAATGCATCCACCGACCAATCCAACCAATCAATCGCCCGTAGTACCGCCAGGTTATTCACCGCCGCCGGCAAAATCGTAATCATCAAAATCCCAATATAATTCGCAATCTCGAAATCCCCGCTTGACAATTTCCCCATTATCTCCGACGTTCCATACGGCACCACTACATTCGATACAAAAATCCATAACGGCACCAAAAGCATTAGCAAGATCGTCCTCGTCTTACAAAACATCAACGCCTTCCAAAAATAATACAACGTCCTTTTAATATTCCCTTGACTTTTTTCTTTCATATTATATATTATATCACATTAAGATAACCAGATTATTATACAAATATGATATAATTGTACAATAAACAAAGGAGTATAAATGGCAGATTTTAACAAAGTTTTAACCCCAGGCGATTACGAAAACGGCGAACTCAACGTCGTCATCGAAATCCCAACTGGCAGCAACCATAAGATTGAATGGGATCGTGAACGTGCTTGTTTTATGCTGGATCGTGTCGAGCCAGTAGCTTTCGCTAAGCCATGCAACTACGGCTTTATTCCTCAGACCCTCGACGAAGACGGCGACGAACTAGATGTTCTCATGATCACTGATCAACCTCTCACCACCGGTATCTGGATGAAGGCCCGCATCCTTGGCGTCATGAAGTTTGTCGATGGCGGCGAAGTCGACGACAAAATCATCTGTGTCCCCGAAGATGATCGCAATAATGGCGACAAATACCAAACACTCGAAGACTTACCAGCACAGACCATTAAGCAAATCGAGTTCCATTTCAATCATTACAAAGATTTAAAGAAACCAGGCACCACCGAGGTCAAATCATTCGAAGGTCTTGATGCTGCCAAAGACGTCATCAAGAAAGCCATCGAGCGATACAAGAAAGCCTAATCTACCAAACAAAATACAGCATGCATAAAACATGCTGTATTTTTTGTTAATCTATTCACCAGGAGCCAACAAGTCCAACGTCAAACCTTCATATTGTTTTGGAGTAGCAGTTAGTACTATGTATTTCCCATTCAGCTCAATCTTATCAACTTCCTCATCCTTATTAGCCTGATACGAAGGCAAAGCCGCCTGCGCCATCTCTTCGTCGACGAATTCATAATACGCTTTGTGCCCAGTAATTGTGTCATTATTATGATAATACACATCATATGCGGCCACAATCCTGTCATCGCCATAATTATCAATATCGGCAGCCACCACATATTTAGAACCATCCGATACAAAAAAATCATCATTGAGATTCGGGTTTGCATTATTCAGCGTCAAAATCACCGCAATTGAAATCACAATCAACAAAAACAGCACCACGAATACCCACATCATCAAATTGTTGTTTTTCGCATTATTTCTTTTTGACTTCGCTTTAGCTTTCTTGGCCATATAATCTCCTGTAAGTAGTTATGTTTACGTTTATTATATCATAAGCGCATCAAACTATAAACTATGTTTCGCAAAACCAAAACTATATTTCACGCATTCAAAACTATGTTTCCAAATCGCAAAACTATAACTCGTCAATCTTCACTCGCACTTGCTCAGTCGTATCTCTATCTCGCACTGTCACTGTATCGTCTTCTAGGCTATCAAAATCCACTACCACGCATTTCGGCGTACCAATCTCATCCTGCTTGCGATAACGTTTACCGATATTGCCCGAATCATCCCATGTTACGTCACCATATTTCTCACGCAACAAACCATAGACCTCGCGCGCCTTCGCCACCAACTCTGGCTTATTCTTCAGCAGTGGCGATACACAAAACTTGTACGGCGCCAAGTTCTCTGGCAACCTCAGCACCACACGCTTTCCACCGCCTATTTCATCCTCCCCATAAGCCGCCGACATCACCGCAAGGAACAATCGCTCTACCCCAATCGAAGGTTCAATCACGTGTGGCACCAATACTTCACCCGTATTCTTATCACGGTATTCCATCGACTTACCCGACTCTCGCGCGATATTCGACAAATCAAAATCCGTCCGATACGCCAGCCCCATCAACTCTTCTTCGCCGTTCGGATAATCGAACATATAGTCAATCGTCCGCTTCGAATAATGCGCCCTGTCACCCTCAGGTACCTCGTATTCATGTATCATCTCTACTGGCAACCCCATCACGCCTTCCAAGAATTCGTGTTGCAACTCGCGCATCTTCTCAAACTCCGTTTCCCAAGCCTCCGGTCGCACAAAGTATTCAATCTCCATCTGCGAGCATTCGCGATCTCGCAAGATAAAATCTCGCGGTGAAATCTCATTTCGAAACGCTTTCCCCTGCTGTGCCAATCCAAACGGCAACGACGGGTAGAAAGTATCCACCACATTCTTATAATTCATAAAAATCCCCTGCGCCGTCTCCGGTCGTAAATATGCAATATTTTTCGCCGCTACATCAGCATCGTCATCCGGCAACACCGCCCCTACATGCGTCGCAAACATCATATTAAACTTCCGAATCGGCCCCCAATCTTCTTTACCACACACCGGGCATTTCGTATGCGTCGCTAAGAACTCCTCCGTCGTCACTGACTCAGAGATACCTTCCGCAATCTTGTCTGCCCTAAACCGCGACTTACATTCTTTACATTCCACCAACGGATCCGCAAAAGTCGCCGTATGCCCCGAAGCTTCCCATGTGCGCGGATTCATCAAAATCGCTGCATCCACTCCATACATATCATCACGCTCCTCTACGAAAAACCGCCACCACGCATCCATAATCTTCTTCTTTAGTGTCACACCAAGCGGACCAAAGTCCCACGTCCCCGCAAATCCCCCATAAACATCGCTACCCGGAAAAATAAATCCGCGTCGCTTACACAAACTAACAATATCCTCTAATTTACTCATACTTCCATTATAGCATACTGGCATTATTTATCCGGCAAAGTCCACACACTCTGTCCATCACGCCTACATCTACCTTCACTCTACTGATTACCTCAAGCTTCGCCGTCAACATCAGTCGCATCAGCTTAATTTCATTCACCCCAAAATCTCCGTTCCCATGTACCCTCAGCGCCCCCTCCGTAACATCCCACATATAATGCTCATCCGCCGACAACTTCTCGCCCGATACATCGCGATATAGATTCATCTGCTCCCCCATCGCTCGCCCCAGATTCAGCACAAACCACGCCTCCACTGGTCGCATAGCTAAGCCCCCATCCAACCCTTCCAGGCATTGTTTTAATATCTCAAAAAACTCGCCATTATCCGACCCCTCCGCCGCACGGTTAATTTGCTTCATCATCGCACCAATTAGTTCCATTCTCTCATAATCTTTCAGCAAATTACCATAGTGCCGCACCATCTTCGCACTTGTTACTACCCCTAGTTCACTCTTCCCAAAATGCATCACATAATCCGACAAGGTCAGCATCTCCACTCCGCCAGCCAGTTTCGACTTTTCTTTTCGCACCCCCCGCGCCATCACCGACACCTTCCCTACCGGCGTAATCACATTCAAAATCCGATCTGCTTCGCCATAGTTCGTCCGTCTCAAAACTATGCCAGCAGTTTTCAAATCTTTACTTGGTGTATTGGTCGACATAATGCCTCACATCCTCCGGTCTCATGGTTTCCTTTTCCAGTACCCCCACTACACCATACTCCGACAAATCCCTACCTTCCATATTGAGTGAAGTCACCAGCACCACCGGTACACTTGCTGTATCAGCATATGAAGCCATCTCGTTTAACAGTGTAAATCCATCCGGCCCCACCAACAAAATATCCAGAAACATCAACTCCGGCAATTCGTCATCACTCATTGCCTCCATTGCCTCAATTGCATTGCCGTAAATCTTCACCTCCCGTCCCCCGCACGCTCGTGCAATGCATTTCGCCATTATTACATCATCATCAACTACATATATCATCAGAACAAACTCGCTTGCTTAGAAATCGGTAGTTCCACATAAAAACTCGCTCCGTCTCGGTGCCGCACCGCCCCCACCGTTGCACCCATATAACGCGAAAACTTCGAAGCAATATATAATCCCAATCCCGACGACCCCGGTCTCATCGCAATCGACACAGGCTGTTCCACCCAACCCCGCTTCATCTCGCGCCAAATCCCCACCGGAAGCGCCGGTCCATAATCCCGAATCATAATCCTTACTTTTCCCTTAGCGTCACCCACTCGAAGTTCCGCATAGCCTTCCTCGGCATAATGCATCGCGTTCAGCAAAAAATTATACACCACGCTATGCAAGAGTTCTCGATTTGCATTCACGAGCTTCGCCCGATTGGCATACTTGACGTCGAGCTTTCTCCGGTTCTCTGCAAACAAATATTTGAGTTCCTGCGTCACATCATCGCACACCGCTCGCACTGCCACCGGCTCCATCTCAAACAAGCCCTCATCTAGTCGCGACATTCTCGTCAAATCATTCACTTGTCGCATTGCTCGCTCCGACACGTTCACCATCTCGTTACGAATATGCTCATCCTGCACACTCATCTCGCCCAGCGACAACGCCAACTGTCGCAGTACTGCCAGCGGTGCCTTCAGCTCATGCGCCGCCACCAAAACTCCATCTACCTCCTTCTGCATAGTTCCATTATACACTATTTCTCACCATCGAAAATCCAATCCCATCACAAAATCCGTCCAATTTCATTACGCTTACAATAAAATATGCTATAATAAAATTATGGAAAATGGACAACTACCACCAATTCAACCTCTAACGCAGACGCCTCCGTCTGCATCAACGCCGCCGACTACTCAACCAATCAAGCCAGAAGAACGGCCAATGGTCCAACAAGTCAATGTGCTACCTAAGCCACCCAAATCTCACACCGAACTAATTAAAACCATCGTCATTATCGTCTTATCACTTACGACAGTAACTTTCATCGGACTGTTCATTTGGATGATGGTTCAGTACAATGATGTTAATGACAATTTGCAAAACAAAATCAACGACGCCGTCGCTATTGCCAAGGAAGAGCAAGCTACCAAAGACGAAGCTGAGTTTTTGGAACGCGAAAAAACACCTTACAAAACTTTCTCTGGCCCCATTGACTACGGCCAACTTACCTTTGAATACCCCAAAACATGGAGCGTCTACGTTGCTGCCGCCGCCACTGCAGGCGGAGATTTCAACGCTTACTTCAATCCTGGCCAAGTCGACGCCGTAGGTAAAGACACCATCAACGCCCTCCGCGTCACTATCCAGAACAAAAGCTTCGAAGAAGTCACCGCCACTTATCAAAAAGAGCTCGACAACAAAGACAAAAACCTCACCATGGAAGCCACTACGGTTAATGGTGCTCCCGCCAACCGCTACACTGGCACCATTCCAGGTACCGATCTCTCCGGCTTCATTGTTATCTTCAAAATCCGCGACAAAACCGTCATTATGCAGACCGACAACGTACTATTCGAAAACGATTTCAACAGATTAATCGAAACCGTTACCTTCAACGCCTAATTCGTCACGACAGCAACACTTCAAAAAGCCTGCGTCAAAGCAGGCTTTCTTAAATCTTAAGTACTATTTGCTAAAATCTTCCGCCAACACTTCGATTTCGTTCTTCAGTTCCTTCAAATCTTTTTCAATTTCCTTAGCCAGTCCCACCGCTTCTTTGTATTTCCCAGTCGCCTCTTCCAATTTAAACTCATCCGAATAGAACCATTCCACTTGTCCATCCAGTTTCTCAATCTTCTGATTCAAACTCATCTTAGTTTCGCTCATGTATCTCCTTTACTTCTGCATTAATTTCTTGTTTCATTGTTGTAATTTTTACAACACTTCCTGGTGAGATCTTGCCCGACAATATCGCATAACCCTGTCGCAAGACCTTCTCCGGATTCAAAGTCTCCAGCAACTTCAGCTTATGCTCAACTTCGACGCTCGCACGCCCCAGTTCGTCTCGCATCTTCGTAAAGCACCCCGCCACTTTTTCACGATTCTGCGTAAGCATCGGTTCGATGTAGCGCGTCAGCAGGCTCTGCCCTACACGTTCTATCGCGTGCCGATTTTTCACTAGTGCCGGCTCAACATACTTTGCGAGTAGCCCCCGCGACACATTTGCCACCTTCTCGCGATTCTCTATTCGCGCTCGTTCCACCGATTGCAGCAGGGTCTGCTCCGTCCGATTCATTACCCGTGCCAACTTCGCTGATTCCTCCGCCCTATCTCGCGTCAGCATCTCCGCCGCGTTCGACGGTGTCGACGCCCGCACATCCGCCGCGAGGTCCGCGAGAGACTCGTCTACCTCATGCCCAATCCCCGTTATCACCGGAATCCGGCTCGCCGCAATCTCCCGCACCAACGCCTCGTCATTAAAACACGACAAATCATCCGCACTCCCGCCCCCACGCAGTATCGCAATCGCCTGCACCTCACCCCGCTCATTGAAATATCGCAGTGCCCGAATTATCTGATCCGGCGCATCCATCCCCTGCACCTGCGTATGTGCCACCATGACTTTCATGCCACCCCACCGTGCATTGATAATCTTAATAAAGTCCGCATACCCCGCCGCCTGCGTCGAGGATATCACCCCAAGTCGCGTCAAATCCGATGGCAAAGCCCGTTTCTTCGCCGGGTCAAACAGCCCTTCCGCCGTCAACTTCTTCTTTAGCATCTCGTAAGCCTTCTTCAGCGAGCCCTCTCCCACCGGCTTCACCGCCGACACCGTCAGCGAGAACTTCCCCCACTTCGTCAGTTTCGGCACCGCCCGCACCGTCACCTTCATGCCGTCTTCAAGCGGCACCCTGAGCGACCACAGCGTCATAAAGCACGACACGCTCGTCTCCTCATCCTTCAGGTCAAAAAACACCCATTTCCCCTGGTTCACCTTATAACTCGCCACCTCACCTGTGATCAATACCGACGAATACGCATATTCCAGCGTCTGATTCACCACTGCCACGAACTCAGTCGGACTAAAGCTATTCTGCATCTTTCCCTCTAATCGCTTCGTAGTACGGATAAGATCCCGATGCAATGGTGAATAAGAGCGTTATTACGCGTGTCATCACAGTTACGATGGTCGCAGTCGAGAAATCCACCCCCAGCGCAATCATCACCCCCGCCATCCCAAGCTCATACAGCCCATACGGCACAATCCCATCAAACACCGACCCAATCGCCTCCCCCACCATGATATACGGCAACAGGTCCCATCGCCCCAGCGACAGCGCCACGATATAATACGTCCCCACTTCGCACAAACTATACACTAACCCCCACATTATCGGTTCCTTCAGATACCTTTTATTCTCCTTCGCTATCACCACACTTTGATGGATGTCCTGAAAATAGTCACTAATCTTTTTCGCCTCCATCATCTGCTTCCTGTGCCCGAAAGTCAGTATCCGCATCACGCCATTCGTCACCTTCGTCACCACTTTCGAGAATACCTCTATCCTCTTACTGCTACTCGCTACAAATATCACGAACCACAAGAAGAAAAACACTCCCATATTCATCAGTAGCGATACTGGAATAATCCACATCGCCTCGCGCGGTATCATCTTCAGCACCAGCATCACCCCTATCGCCACCAGCGCCTGGCCATAGTTCACCACCGTCGTCACCGCGTAACGAAATAGATACAAAAACGACGCCTGTCCCGCCGTCACGCCGTGCGGCATCAGCCGATAAGTCAGAAACGCCAACCCCCCAACTCCCCCCGCCGGTATCGCGTGATTTACAAAGTTCAGTTCCGTCGATATCCTCAGAATCTCCCCGTTCTCAAACCTCCGCACGTTTTTCTTGTGTCGAAGATACGAGAAAAATATCTGTCCACACGCAAAATACATAAACAGCTGCTCCGGTATTAGCAGCATCAACACAAATCCATTCGCATCCCGTATGTCGTGCAAAGTCTCCACGATATCCGGCCAGTTCTGGTATACCACCCACCCCACCAGTACCACCGTCAGCACCATCAGTACCGACCGCACCGAAAACCATTTATGTTTCTGACTAACCATATACGTCTATTATATCACGTCTCATCCCACCCGTGTTCACTATGCCAACAGTTCAGTTGAATACCCATTCAACCATTGCTATAAGCATGAATAGTTGGGTGGATACAGGGTTAGCCAAAATCAGCAGCCCCATAGCCATCTCTAAAGTACAAAGACACATCATAATCAAAAAAAACGAATTGAAATTCACTTCCAATTCATTTTTTATACTGATTTCTTTTGCTGGACTTTTCTTTTGAAAGAAAAGTCCATATTATTGAAGGCGCACGCTAAGTACCGGCCGATACCGTACACCTAATACTGTTGCCGTAGTACTTATAGTCGCCATCGGAACCTGGGTACACGCTGGAACTATACAGGCTCAGGCTGTAGCTAGTGCTGTAACTATACGCAGTAGACGACCAATAGTAGCCGCTACTACCTCTATTGCTCGCCGACGAGGTACTGAAGCCGCCGGAGTAGAGGAAGTTATTTGGATAATTCCTTAATGAATCGGATGCTAACTTGCCTACATCAGTTCCATCAACTGTTCCAGAATAATATGCATATCCACTATTAGCGTTATTTGGAGCCATTCCAGTAAGAGTGGTGGTAAGTACATAGAAATCACCATTCTGCCCAGCAGTTACAGTGTTTTGACCACCGCGTGGCAATCTCCAACCAGTTGGACAGAGAGAGGTGGTATCGGAACTAGAGTTATTAGTGCCATTGTAGGTAGTATCCGCTATAGCGGCATGCCAAGTGTAGTAGTTACCGTAGCTATACATACCAGCATTTGTAGTGCTATTAGTGACTGAATTAGATGTTGGGTTTTGTGGACGATTCGCGGAAGCAGATTGGTTGTTCCAGTTATTATAGCGTGGCATACGGTAACCTGGATAGTTTGTAGTGCCAATGTCTATCGTAGCATCACCGGATTGAGTTCCGCTATAGTAGAGACTGTTTGCCGTAGTGGTATTTGAAAAATTAGTGGATTCTGCAGTAGCAAGCCCTCCGAAGTTACCATAAGTAGCGGAAGTACCGTAGCCTTGAGCGAGAGCACCAGTACTATTATCGCTATTAGTACTTTCTAGGCGCAAGTTCTCAATCATCCAACAATTACCATCTGCGAGTTTCGCAATAGCGTAAGTGTTGTTGTCACGTTGGTCAGTTAATGCGGAGACAGAAGTGAGGTTAGCAGTGCCGTCAGTCGGAGCAGTGATTAGGCGATTGCAAACCGATGCAACTTTGCTGGTATCTTGGATACTGCCTTCTGATTTCACCCATACGGCGTAAAGAGAGAGGCCATTAGCAGTAGTGCCGGTAGGAACGGTGATGGTTTCCATTGGACCGTAAAATTCAGCTTCTGCGTTAGTAGCATAATCAAACTTATCACTCCAACCAGCGAAACCGTAGCCAGTTCTACTGAAGTTGGAAGCCAGAAGGTCTATTGAATTACCGTCTGTAGCTGACTGGCATCCCATAGTACCTACAGCATCGCTAGCATTAGCATGGTAGTTAATACAACCTGCAGTAGATGGTTGTGGTTGTAAAGGCTCTTCTGTGTATGGATGTACCATAGTATATTTTACTTGTCCTATGTAAGTATCAGCTGGTTGATTGGATGCTATGTATGCTGCATAGGTAGTTTCTAGTTTAACGCCGAGAGTAGTGTCGGTGGTAGATGAACCAGTATTAGCATGATATTCTGCTACTTTAGTATATGAAGCAGGCACACTATGCCATGAAGAAAAGGTTCCTTCTGTATCACTTTGGATAGTTAAGTTCTGTGGATTATAGGATTCTGCTACGTCAGTGACTTTAGTTAGTTTCATGGACCAATTGGAAGTAGTATCTTCCGATGCATAGGCTTTAGTAGCTATAGTGCCGCCAGTAGTAGAGCCAACTAGTTTAGTATGGTTTTCTGAGTCATATGAATTACCAGTATATCCTATAGCATAGATGGAGAAGCCATTGTCATCATTGCATATAGCAATGAGGGTGGTTTTACCGATGCCATTTTCATATTCGGAACCGGAAGCGCCGGAGTAGGTGTTGGGCGCGAGCGTAGCCGTGTGCGAATCCACTCCCGTTCCCCGCATCGTACAAGCCACTGGCACCGTGATAGATGCCGTAGATACCGCTGATGATTCCGCGGAGGCTTTATTGCTAATTAATACTAGCCCACTAATCATAGTCAGCGCTAGCAAACCAACACCACTACGCATTATGAGATTTGCCTTTGTATAGTTTCTACTCATTGGATCCATTTCCTTTTTTTAATAAATATCGCAATACTATTAAGCTTTTTACCATTATACCACAAGCTTAATCATTTTAACCAAAAATGCCATCAAAGAATTATCAGCCCATACCACCCCGTATTCGGTCGGAAAATGTGTAAATTCTCACCTTTTTCGGTCGGAAAATGTGTAAATTCTCACCTTTTTCGGTCGGAAAATGTGTACCACCTCTTGAAATCCTACTAACAATATGATACAATAACAATAAGGAGTTTAAAATGCAACGAATACTATACGCTCAACTATTAGCTTGGAAAACCGCCAAGGCCCATAAGCCACTTCTTTTGACAGGCGCACGCCAAGTCGGCAAGACATATTTACTAAAAGAATTCGCCGCTCGCGAATTCCAACACGTCATATACCTCAACTTGGACAAAGACAGAGAGCGCTTCGAGCCCATCTTCAACGAATCCATTAGTCCCACCGATATCCTACCAAAACTTGAAGCTCTCACTGGCACCAAAATCACCCCGACCGACACTATCATCATCTTCGACGAAATTCAAGAAATCCCCCGCGCCCTCTCTTCGCTAAAATACTTTTGCGAGGAAGCCCCCGAATACTACATCGCCGCCTCTGGCAGCCTACTCGGTATCGCACTCCACCCAGGCACTTCATTCCCTGTCGGCAAAGTCGAAAGTCTCGAACTTTCCCCACTCAGCTTCCAAGAATTTCTCCTAGCCACTGGCAACGAACGATTCCTTAGAGTCATCGACGACAAAACAACCCTCAAACTTTTCAACGACAAATTGACACTCCTCTTCCGCGAATACCTCATCGTAGGCGGCATGCCTGAAGTCGTCAGTAGCTGGGTCAATAAACACGACTACACCGAAGTCGACAAACTTCAAAACCTCATCCTCCTAGCCTATCTCGCCGACATTTCCAAACACACCGATACCACCACCGCCACCCGCATCCACCAAATCTGGAACAGCCTCCCTGCCCAATTCGCCAAACGCAATGAAAAATTCATGTTCAATGTCATCAAACCAGGCGCCCGCGCCCGCGAATACGAAGTTGCCGTTCAATGGCTCGTCGACTGCAACATAGTCCGCAAGGTCGAACGCTTAAAAACCGGCGACAAACTACCACTCAAGGCCTATTCTGAACCATCCGCCTTCAAACTCTATTTCCTCGACATCGGCCTATTCCGGCACCTCGCCGGAGCCAATACCTCAATGATCCTAAACGACGAAGCCCTATTCAAAGAATTTAACGGCTTTTTCGTTGAACAATACGTTTTACAACAAATGGACAGTCAATACGATATGTACTACTGGAGCTCCGAAGCCAATGCGGAAGTTGACTTCGTCACAGAGATGCACAATATCATCGTCCCCATCGAAGTCAAAAGTGGCACCAACGTCAAAGCTAAAAGCCTTAAAACTTTCCGCGATAATTACAACCCCCAACTCAGCATCCGCTTCTCCCTTAAGCCGCTTGAATACAATCAAGGTCTACTCAATCTACCCATCTACCTTGCCGGCATGGCGGAGCCCTATATCGATCAATACCTCCAGCCATAGCCACCACACCAAAAATCCGCCCAAATGGCGGATTTTAGCAAGAAATACTTAGCGTACTTCGACGCGGACGCGTGGCAACGACTTCCCCGAAAAATGCGTCTTCTTCGTCTTCACGAAGGTTACCACACCATCCTTCGCAGCGTGAATCGTGAAGTTCCTCGACATATAAGTGCCAGGACCAGCAATCTTAGTCGCACCAGTTTGACGCACTAATACTTCACCGTTTTTTACTTTCTGGCCACCAAAGCGCTTGACGCCTAGGCGCTGGCCAGCATTGTTATGGACGTTTTTGGCGGTACCGCCAGCTTTCACATGTGACATTTAATTCTTCCTTAATATTATTATATCTCTCGCGACAACCTGATTATCCCGATGATAAAGCAGCCCCTCGCGCGTTTTATTATTAACATTATACCCCATATCAGAAATCTCGTCAAGTATCTCCATCCGCTCATACTCCCCATCTGGCCGTAGCCACGCCGGCCCCGCAATCACCACCGGTGCTCCCGCCTTCACCTGCCCCGCCAAATTCTTCAAAAACCCTAGCACTATCGCCGCACACTCCTGCTTCTGCTCTTTCAACTCCATTTCCGAAGGCACCCGACTAAACGGTTTTCCGAGATAGCCCTCACATGCCACCGCATCGATTGGTTGCTCCCATTGAAAAGAAGTTGCATCGCCTTGTGAAATCCAGAAAATATTCGATTCGAGGGGGTCCGGAGCCTGGCAAGGCGAGGGGTAGCGCCGGCCGCCCGTGGCAGACCGCTGTAGGAGCCGAGTAGACAAAACGCTTGCGTTTTGTGTCGAGGCGACGCCCAGCGGGCGACCATCAAGGTCGACGGGCCGGCCGGACGCGCCCCGAGAATGAATATTTTTGGATTTCATAAGCCATGTTAAATTCTTTTCACTATATTCCACCATCCTCTCACTCAAATCCGTTCCGTATGCTCGATACCCCATCAGCATAGCCTCTTGCAGTACCACTCCTGTTCCGCAAAACGGATCCAAAACCACCGAACCAAGCTCAAGCGGCCCGCATAGATTGATCAATATCTGCGCCAACTTCGGCGGCAACATCCCTACTCGCGCATCTCGCGCCGGCCTCGCCTGGTCACGTTTCGCGTAAGCATCAATATCCTGCACCCCTATCACGCGGTACCAGTCATTCTCCACCTTAATCAGTTCCACTTTCCGTGGATTCTTTCCTGATAGTCCATTATGTAGCGACGTCGCCGTGGACAGCGTTGCCTCCCTATTCTCCACCACTCGCACACTTCGTCCATGCCGCACCAATATTTTTTTCAGCTTCAGCGCCTCCATCACCGCCGTCTTCCGCGATGCTTTCGCCGAATAATCACTCACCCCAAGCGTAATCTTACCCTCCGGCAATCCCCTTAAGTAGTCTAGCGGTGAACATGCAAGTTCAATCGCCAACTTAAGAGTCCCGCCGAGACGATTTATAGACGGCAGCATCGAAACGTCTTTCGAAGGGCCTCCGGAGCCTGGCAAGGCGAGGATGAGCGCGCCGCCCCCGTGGCAGACCGCAGTAGGAGCCGAGCAGACGGAAAGCTTGCTTTCCGTGTCGAGGCGACGCCCGGCGGACGATCTGAAAGGTCGACGGGCGGCGGCGACGCAGCCCGAGAAAGATGTTTGATGCTGCCTCAAGCCATAAAGAGCCTCAAGCTCAGCAATTGAAATTTCCGGTTGTCTACCAAGTACCGCCAAGTATTTCATTTGATTACCAAGAACTTATTCTTCCCCCTCTTCACAATCGCCGTCTGTTTCACTGCCACGTCTTCGCGCACTTTCTCGCCATTCACCGTAATCGCCCCCGCCACCAGGAACTCCCGCGCCTTTTTCTTCGACTCCGCCAGCCCATGACTAATCAGCGCGTCAATGAGCTGCACCCCCTTCTTCTCCACCGGCAGATACTTCGCAAACTCCAGTATCTCATCTTCACTAAACTCCGCAAAATTCGTCGCTTTGTCAAACAACATCGCCGTTAAATTCTCAATCGCCTCTGCAGCTTCCGCCCCGTGTACCACTTCCGTCACACCACGCGCCAGCGCCCGCTGCGCCAAACGCTTCTCCGGCGCCTCCCGGTGCTTCGCTAGAATCTCGTCAATTTCCTCCGGCTCCAGCAACGTATAAATCTTAATCAAGTATTCCACCGCCTCATCCGGCTGGTTCAACCAAAACTGATAGAAATCAAACACACTCGTATAATTCCCCGACCCATTATCCGAGCTAGCTAGCCACACGGCATTTCCTTCAGACTTCCCAAACTTCCGCCCTGTCACCGGGTCAATCACCAGCGGCGTCGACCACACATCAGCCCGCGCATCTTCAAGTCGCTTAATCAAATGAATCCCACTCGTACAGTTACCATACTGGTCCGCCCCACACAGCTGCAACGACACTCCATATTTACGATACAAATGCAAGAAATCATAACCCTGAATCAGAGTATACGAGAACTCTGCATACGAAATCCCCGCACCCCCTTCACCAATCCGATTCTGCACAAATTGCCGGTCAAGCAACTGCGTCATCGAAAACGCCTTCCCCACTTCCCGCAAGAAATCGAGATACTTCATATCCTTGAACCAGTCATAATTATCAACGAGAAGTACCTCAGGACGAGCGGAAACTGCTGATTCGAGACCGTCCGCGACAACGGGAGCGGAATGAGCGCCGGAGCCCCGTGACGACGGGCGCGCAGGCGCGAGTCGAGAATCAGTAGTTCCGCTCGTCCCGCCGAATATTACTCGTTCAATTTGCTGTTTGATACATTGCTTATTATGTTCCACTTCTTCAAGCGACTTCAGTTCGCGCTCGCCATTTTCCTTCGGGTCCCCAATCTGCCCCGTCGCCCCACCGACCAGTAGCACCGGCTCATACCCGTGCCGCACAAAACACGCACACATCATTAGCGCCGCGAGGTTCCCAATCGTCAACGAATCCGCCGACGGATCCGCCCCCCAATAAAACTTCTTCGACTCCCGATTATCTAGCTCCTCCGGCTTCTCAATCGTGGTCTCCGCCACAAACCCCCGATAAATCAATTCTTCCGATAATTTCATTCTATCTAGCATCTCCTTACTTTCATTATAACATACCTCCATCGAAAGAATAATCCAAACGCTAATTGTGTATTAATTGGCTACTAGACACCTCAAAGTTCTTCCTTCGTATTTAGTTCCCCTGTCCGCCTCTATATACGCTGGCATCACATATAAGCCATACTGTGAGTCAAAACTAGCATAATGCGTAGAAGACCACCAAGCACCATAATTACCCTGTCCATATGCTGCGGATGTATAATAGCCAGATAATGGTGTAGACAAATTGTACTGAAGGCTGTCTGAGCTAGTAGCATCTTTGCTACTATATTTTTCCGCCAAAACAGCGTACTCACCAGTAGTTTTATCTCCAGTTGGTATTCTCCAGTTGGCAGGACAAATATCTTGCGTAACGTCTATTGAATCAGTGGAACAGCGAGTGCTAGCACTAGCAGCACAAAGATTATAATAAATGCCCACCTTGGCTTTATTGCTAGTCGAAGCTAAGCCATACGATGTCACGAGAGTATCTTTGCTAGCATTATTAATACGAGGGGCAATATAGCCATCGGTAATAAAACTTCCCCCATCTATATCCGAAACCGCTACACTACTCCAGCCGGTAATAGCACTGCCGCCATGAAGAAGATTATCGATTGCTGCGGCCGATGCATTAGTATTGGATTCATTCATGTTAGCTGCGGTGGATGAGTCTGTGGGGTCAAGAGCAAGATTGTCCAGCATCCAACAATTGCCATCTCTTAATCTTGCAACATGGTAGACATTACTATCACGAGCGTCTGTTAAAGTATATACTTGACCTTCTGGCAACTCTTGAGAACAGAATGTAACTTCCTGCATAGTGGTAGCAGTATCTAATGATCTTGGAATAACCGGCTCGTCTGCATCATATGGGTGTACCATAGTGTATTTAACTTGTCCTACATAAGTATCAGCAGGTTGAGAGGATGAGATGTAGGCAGCATAGGTGGTTTCTAGTTTGACGCCTAGAGTGGTGTCGGTAGTAGAGGAACCTGTATTGGCGTGATATTCGGCTACTTTAGTATAAGCATCTGGTATACTGTGCCAATTGCTGAAGGTGCCTTCTGTATCACTTTGGATAGTTAAGTTCTGTGGATTATAGGATATTGTAGAGTCTGTGACTTTGGTTAGTTTCATAGACCAGTTAGATGTAGTGTCTCCTGAGGCATAGGCTTTAGTAGCTATGGTGCTACTAGTTGATTGTCCGATGAGTTTAGTATGGTTTTCTCCTTCATATTGATTATTAGTGTATCCTATAGCATAGATGGAGAAGCCATTATCATCATTACATATAGCCGTGAGGGTGGTTTTACCGATGCCGTTTTCGTATTCACTACCAGTTTCTCCAGAATAAATACCAGGATCTAGTGTAGCAGTATGGGAAGTATTCTCGCCAGTCATGGTACAGGCGATAGGAACAGTTAAGCGGACTTGGTCTATGACTTCGGTATCGGCGGAAACTTTAGAAGAGATAAGAGTTATGCCACTAAGTAGAGTTATGGTTAATAATAGTGTAATTAGTTTAGTTTCATGCATGATACTCATGGTTATAATTATATAGTACCGTGCTACGAAGTCAAGGTTTTCGTTCTGGCGGATTCGGATTACTGTAAAACTCTCATTACGGCGAGGAAGCCGAAGAAAAAATTTGAGCCGTAAATAACGGCCCAAACCAACTCAACTGGAATATAAAACCTAGCATTATATTCCTTATGTCTTAATCATAACACACTGAAGCGAGAAAGTAAACAACTGTTTACAGCCCCCCAACCGCCAACCATAATCACCCCTCCAACGTCACGCCTTTCCGTGCCTTATTCGCCCATTCATCCGCCATTTCATTTAGCGCTGTACCCACGTGCCCACGTACCCACACCAGTTTCACTGGATACTTGTGATACAATTCATACAACTCTTGTACAATCTCTAGATTCTGAATCTCACCCTTCGACTTCCTCCAACCGCGCGCCTTCCAACCATCCGCCCACTTCGTCAGCACATTAATCCAAAACTCCGAATCCGAATGAATCTCACAGCCTTCCTCGCCGGCATAGGAAATCGCCGCAATCATCGCTTTACCTTCCATCCGAATATTCGTCGACCGCGCTTCACTCCCCAATGCCACAGGCTTCCCCGAGCCGCCCATCACCTCCTCAATCACCGCAAATCCCCCCGGCCCCGGATTCGGATTCGCGCTTCCATCAGTCCACAATATCTTCATATCAAAATTATACCACACCGTCCAGCATGGTATAATTTCAAGCTCATTTTCCTTAATTAATCTATTTGATTATCTCATCAATAATCCCATACGCCTTCGCTTCTTCTGCACTCATCCAATTATCCCGGTCCATATCCTTTTCCACTTGCGAAAGCGACTTGCCCGTATTCTTTGCGAATATCTCCGCAAGACGCTTCTTCAGGAACACTCCTTCACGCAGCATTATCTCCTGATCCGTAATCTTCCCCTCCGTGCCAGACGACGGCTGGTGAATCATAATTCGTGCATTGGGCAGACAATACCTCTTACCCTTCGCGCCCGACGACAGCAGCATCGCCCCCATCGAAGCCTGCAAGCCAATTCCAATCGTCTCCACATCCGGCTCAATATAATTCATCGTATCGATAATCGCCAGCCCATCATACACCGAACCTCCAGGCGAATTAATGTAAAGCTTAATCGGCTTCTTCGAATCTTCATGCGCAAGATACAGTAGCTGCGCCACCACCAAATTCGCCGTGTGTGAGTTCACATCCTCTCCCAAGAACACAATCCGGTCATTCAGAAGCCGCGAATAAATATCATACGCCCTCTCCCCCTTATTTGTCTCCTCTACCACAGTTGGTACTAAATAATTCTTTGTCATATTACTCCTTTACTAACTTATACTTTTTATTAACATACTTCAGTGTCGGGATATCACCCTTCACGAGCTTTCCAGCAATAATATCTTCCGACAGCAGCGACTCCACCTCGTCTTCAATCTTCCGTCTCAGCGGCCGCGCTCCATTCTTCGGATCGTACCCGTCTTTAATCAATTGTTCCTTCGCCTTCTCGTCAATCTTAATCGACATCCCCTTCGTCGCCAGCCTCTTCTTCAAATCATCAATCAAATTATCAAATATCTTCTCCACATCCTTCTTGGTCAAAGCATGAAATACCTGAATCGAATCTAGCCGGTTAATCAGCTCCGGCCGCATCACCTTCTTCAGGGCCTTCATCGCATAAGATTTATTCTCCTCGTACTCTTCCGCCAAAGCCTTCTTATCCTTTGCGGTCTTCGCCGTAAACCCAAGTTCGCTCTCGCGGTACATATCCGCCGAACCCAGGTTCGACGTCAGTATCACAATCGTATTATTAAACTTAATCTTATTACCCTGACCATCCGTCAACACGCCATCTTCCAATATCTGCAACAGTAGATTAAACACATCCGGATGCGCCTTCTCAATCTCGTCAAATAACACCACCGAATAAGGTTTCCGTCGCACCGCCTCGGTCAGCTTTCCCCCATCATCATAGCCAATATACCCTGCCGGTGCCCCCACCAGTCGCGACACATTGTGCTTCTCACCAAACTCCGACATATCGATTTTCACTAGTGCATTCTCGCCGCCGAACACCTCCCGCGCAATCACCCGCGCCAACTCCGTCTTGCCTACACCAGTCGGCCCCATAAATAAAAACGAACCAATCGGCCTGCGCGAATCCGTAATGCCAGAACGCCCCCGCCGAATCGCCTTTGCCACTGCTGATACCGCTTCGTCTTGACCAATCACAGATTTCTTCAGCTCGTCCTCTAGCGAAAGCAGCATCTTCATCTCCGACCCGTGCACCTTCGCCACCGGAATCCCAGTCTTTAAAGACACCGCCGTCGCCAAATTCTCCTCCGTCAGCTTCGGGTTTACATTAGCCTTCACACCGGCTTTCTCCAACTTCTTGATTTCTTTCTTCAACCGCTCGCTTTCGGTCTTATATTCCGCAGCCTTCTCATAATCCTCCGCCTCCGCCGCTGCCTCAACCTTCTTCTCAAGCGCATTCAGCTCAATTTTCATTTTCTTATACTTACCACCACCCTTTTTGTCTGCCGCCACGCGCGCAATCGCCGACGCCTCATCAATGATATCAATCACCTTATCCGGCATAAACCGGTCATTAATATACCTCTGTCCCATCGTAATTGCCGTCTCGAGACACTCGTCCGGAATCACCACTCCATGATGCTTCTCGTAATGCGGCTTAATCCCCTTCAAAATCCTTAAGCACACCGCCGCACTCGGCTCCTCTACCATCACCGTCTGGAACCGCCGCGAAAGCGCCTTATCCTTCTCAATCGTCTTCCGATACTCATCCAAAGTCGTCGCGCCAATCAGATTCAACGAATTCCGTGCCAACGCTGGCTTCAAAATATTCGCCGCATCCATCGAGCCTTCACCCGACCCCGCGCCACAAAGCAAGTGAATCTCATCAATAAATAACAGCACCGAATCATCCCCCACCGCTTCGTCAATGATTCCCTTAATGCGTTCCTCAAACTCACCCCGGAACTTCGTCCCCGCCACCAGTCCCGACAAATCCACCTGATAAATATGCTTTCCTACCAGTCCACCAGGTACTTCGTTCTTCGCAATTCGCGTCGCGAGCCCCTCCACAATCGCCGTTTTACCCACTCCTGCTTCACCGATTAACACCGGGTTCGACTTAGTTCGCCGCGACAGCACCGTCACTACCCGTTCAATCTCGTTCTCGCGCCCAATCACCGTATCAAGATGCCCCTGCCGTGCCTCTTCTGTCAAATCTTTTCCATACCGCGACAAGAACTTAAACTGTTTCTTATTCAAATATTTCGCTTTCTCCGCCTTCAACTTCTCGTCCTTCGTCTGCTCTTCTACTAATGCTTCAATCCCATCGAGCACTTTTTCAATGTCTACATTTAATCCCGTCAGAATCAATGCCGCCCGCGAATTCGGCTGGCTTAAAAGTGCATACAGAACATGCTCCGTCCCAATCACCGTCAGCCCCTGTTCACGCGTATAATTCTGCGCCATCCGGAGCGTCAGCACCACCGCTTCCGAAAGCGACATCATCGCCATGTCCGATCCCGGCACTTCCACTGCGACCTTATTTAGGGCTTTCTCGACTTCCTCCATGGTCACCCCCTCTTCACGTAGTATCTTCGCACCCGTCGAATTGTCCATCGACATTATACCCAGCAGCAAATGCTCCGTCCCCATATAACCGTTATTATATCGCTTTGCATAATAATCCGACTTCTGGAGCGCAAACCGCGCATTCTCGGACAGTTTATTCATTATTTCACTAAATTCTTCTTGCATATAAAAATCATTCCTCTCTTCAGACGCTGTTTCGGGCAAATTCTTCTACCACCACGTCCTTATACCCCCATTGTAGCAAATTAGCACTCCCAAGTCAAGAGTGCTAATTCACTATTTTTAACCTAGCAATCCCTGCCTACTCTCCAAACAAAGAGTCGTCATATTTTATAAGAGAGTTATCATCCATAACAAAAACGGTTGAGATAGCACCATAACCTCGATTAATATCAGATATATAATCTACTTCGACAATATCTTTTACAAAACCATCTATATTTGCCTTCTTAGCTTGCAACTCTCTATTAACTCCAGCATTAGCATCACTATTATTGTATATTGGGGCAAACCACACAGTCCCATCGCTCATTAAGAAACCAACCTTTTCAGAACCTATACCATTACCTTCAAAAATAGTTATTATTTTATATATTCCATCCGGTACACCATTAATACTACAGCCTCCAGTTTCAGCTAGACTAGGATACCTGCATTCCAAATTCCCTCCATCCGTAGTAATAAAAGTCATCGTAGATCCGTTCATGTTCTCCACATCATATAACGATATCGAATGATGTATTGAATACTGCGCGGGCGATGTTGCTCTTATAATAGGATTCATTGATGAATTAACGTCACCATCATTCGTTATCGTCGTATCGTCTACCACCACACTACCTTTCTCCGCCAACTGGCCTCGTAAATCCGCAATCTGCTCATCCTTCTTCGCAACTTGGCTATTCCCATCCATCATCGCCCACACTCCAAATCCAATTCCACCAGCTGCCAAGATAGCGAGCAAAATCATGCCGTATAGCATTCCATGACTCTTCTTAGATTTACCATGAAACGCCACATCGCTACCCGGTTTCGAAAACTCTACCGATTTATCAGGCATATTCAATGATGTACTAGACATATTTGATACGCCAGTCGATGTCGGTACGCTCGTCGCATTTTGTATATTAGTATTCTGATTTGGTTCCATTATTCGTTCTCCTTATTATTATATTTTGGACCTACTTTTTCAAATAACTTTCCTTTTGACCTAAAAATTGCGACATTAATATCCTAGTCTCATCCTCCCATTTCATTCCTTCTATATCGCCCTCATCAGAAAGATAGGTTTGAGCGCTATTGAACAGATAATCATATCCGTCCTCCGTGAACACTAAGTGTCCATAAAAGTTCGTATTCTCCGGATACCTTGAAACACAAACAAATGGATCTTCTTTTTCTGCAAAACTTGGCGTACCTTTACCCTCCCTCATGCTATAACCCCAAACACACAACGAAGACGAACCATTATCATTCTCTTCATATTTTTGACTTAATATTACCAAATCCTCAGGAAGACTAATCTTGTACCCCCATTCATCGACATCAATAAACCTATCTTGCCCTGCTGTACCAATATCATCATTGCTACTATTATCAGTGTTACTTTTCTCCGATGATACTTCAATTTGTTCTTCTAAAGAATCAATCTGGGCCTTTAACGCCGCAATCTGCTCATCCTTCTTCGCGACTTGACTATTTCCGTCCATCATCGCCCACACACCAAACGCAATTCCTCCAACTGCCAAAATTCCCAACAAAACCATCCCCAGAATCACCGCTATATTCTTCTTAGGTTTGTCTTTGAAAACCACATCGTTATTCGGCTTCGGCGTCATCACTGACGCATTAGTTGTACCCGACATATTTGGCACTCTTGACACATTTGGCGCCACCGGAGCTCCAGTCGCACTTGGTATATTATTCATAATTTGATTCGGTTCCATTTTAATTCTCCTTACGCTTACTATTGTACCACAAATATGCTACAATAAACCCATAACTTAACAGGAATTTTTAAAATGATTACAAAAGCTATCATCCCGGTCGCAGGCTGGGGTACTCGTCGTTTACCAATCACTAAAATCATCGAGAAATCCATGCTCCCAGTCGGCAATCGTCCCCTCGTCGATTACTCAGTTCAAGAGCTTATCAAGGCTGGCGTCAAAGATATCTACATGGTTATATCAAACGTCGAACCCTGCCAAGTCCAAGAATTCTACAAAGACAACCTCGCCCTCAATCAATATCTCATCGACCGCGGCAAAGAAGATCGTCTCAAACTCGCCAAAACCCTACCTGACGATGTCACCATTCACTATACCGTCCAAGATCCAGCCGGTAAATATGGCACTGCCGTACCTATCGCCATGGTAGTAGAAGAATACCACCTCAATGAACCAGTCTTAGTGTTCATGGGCGACGACTTTATCTGGAATCCAGGTGGCGAATCCGCCAGCGAAGCCCTCATCAAATCACTGCAATCCGATACCGACTCCGCCATTCTCGGCGTCGAAATCGACCAGCAAGACGTCGAAAAATACGGCGTTCTTTCCGCCAAAGACGGCAAATTGATAGATGTCGTCGAGAAACCCACCCCCGAAGAAGCCCCCTCTAATCTCATCAATGTCTCCAAATATATCATGTCGCCCGAACTCTTACAACGCATTGTTAAATACGTCAACGAACACGACTTCGGCCCCAAAGACCAAGAATACATGGTCACCGACCCCATCGATGATTACATCAAAAACGGCGGCACCATGCGCATTGCGACCACCAAAGGCGAATACCTCGACGGCGGTTCCGTCGAAGGTTGGCTCCACGCCAACAACGTCGTCTGCGGCAATTAGAAAACAGATAATATCTTTCATGGTATTTGAAACTAAGTAACTAGATTTCGAAACATTTTGAAATCGCCCGATAAAAATCACAACAGTTACGGACGAGTAGCTGGTACTGAAATACCAGGACGAGTCCGACTAACTGTTGTGATTTTTATACGGCGAGATTTCAAGTTGAGAAATCTAGTTGCTTAGCTTCAAATATTACAAGAGTATCTATTTAGTTCTTATTAACGAAGGGCTCCATTGTTCCGGATAGTCATCAAGCCCGAGTAGCGTCGCCACCGTCGCCGCAAGATTAGCAAGCCCAGGATTTACCACATCGGCTAACTGATATAACTCACGATTTTTCGTTTCATCATATATAATACATGGCACTTTATTGGTTGTATGCGCCGTCTTCGGCCGCCCTTCAGCGTCCAACAGCTCCTCCGCATTCCCATGGTCCGCCACTATCACTAGACACCCCCCAAGTTCATCAACCTTAGCCGCCAATCTTGCGAGCGACAAATCAATCGACTCCATTGCCACAATCGTCGCTTCCATATTTGCCGTGTGTCCCACCATATCGCCCCCCGGATAGTTTACCCGCACAAATCGATAATTCGGCATTTCCCGAATTACCGTGTCGGTAATTTCCGCACATCGCATCCATGGTCTTGTCTCAAACGGTTCTACGTAAGATTCTACTTCTACGAACTCTTCGAGCGGCGCCTTATCATAGCTATTGCCATCAAAATAATACGTCACATGCCCATATTTCACTGTCTCCGAAATCGCAAGTTGACTCACGCCATGTTCGCCCAAAAACTTACTCAACGTCTCTGTAATCTTCACCGGCTCCACCAAACGATGCTCCGGCACATGTGTATCTGAATTATATTCCGTCATTCCCACGAAGTACACATCATCTGGTGTATACTCACCTCGATTAAAATACGGAAAATCCCAATACGTAAATGCCTGCGCAATTTCAATCGCCCTATCCGCTCTAAAATCAAAATAAATCAAAGCATCACCCTTCTGGATCCGTCCTACCGGTTGCTCATTCTCATCTACCACCACAAAAGGCGGCAAATCCTGATCTTGTACACTCGGATTGATTCGACGCAAAATCGTCACAGCTTCCTCTGCTGAATGGAAATAATAATCAGCCTCGCCATTTACCATCATATCCCATCCACGCGCTACCACAGTCCAATCATTTTCATATCTATCAGCCACGCACACCATCCGTCCCCCACCCGAAGCAATCCGAATATCTGCATCCGCAAATCTATTCACAAATTGCTCAAATCTCTTGATAAATTTCGGTTCAGATTGCGGCGGTACGTCACGTCCGTCAAACACTGCATGTACTCTCATTCGTCTAATACCTTGCTCGTATGCTTTAATAACCATCTGTTCAAGATGTGAAATATGGCTATGCACTCCCCCATCCGAAAAAATCCCTGCAAAATGTAGAGTTGCACCTTGCTCCTTGTGCGCATCATTCTCAGTTTTAACCCGCGCTATCGCCCCTTTCCATGCATCAGATTCAAACACTTCTCCAGTCGCAAACGCCTCCTCAATATGTGCAATTCCTTGCTTAATCACTCGACCCGACCCCATCGTATTATGACCAACTTCCGAATTCCCCATCTGTCCAGGCAATAGCCCCACAGCTTCTCCCGAAGCATCAAGTGCCACATGCAAACAACTCTGCGCAGCTCGTCCTAGAAACGGCGTCCTCGCCCGACTCACTGCATTACCAGGCGCATCCGGCGCCAATCCTACCCCATCTAATATCGCGAGCACCACAGGCCCATCAAACTGTAGTTTATCCATAACCTTATTATAGCATATTAACAATAAAAATAGCATTTCAAAGCATAACCACATTTAGGCCATACTTATTATCTTAGAATATCAAATCTATAAGATTTCGAAGCATATAAAATTTCCCATATAAAAATTACAACTAGTACGGATTTTGGAGGAAACTGCAATTTCCGACAAAATCCGCCTACCGTTGTAATTTTTATCTTGGTGAAATTTTATCGCTGAGAAATCTTATAGATTTAAATATTCTACAATGAGAATAAGCAAAGCACTACAATATTGACAACCGCGATGCATGCTACCACTCGAATCCCCCACTTAAACCAAGTCGAGTAATCAACTTTCGCTAGCGCCAACCCAGCCATAATCGCACCACAAGTTGGCGTAATAAGGTTTACGAGACCATTTGCAGATACAATTGTCATAGCTGCCACATTTGTACTGTAACCAAGCTGTGCC
This sequence comes from uncultured Candidatus Saccharibacteria bacterium, assembly GCA_946548715.1. Classification (GTDB taxonomy): domain Bacteria; phylum Patescibacteriota; class Saccharimonadia; order Saccharimonadales; family Saccharimonadaceae; genus Nanosyncoccus. The sequence goes on along the minus strand of CAMNPZ010000002.1, from coordinate 50,037 downwards.
GCAACCGGCGCGATAATTGGCGTCGAAAGCGTAGCAAGTCCAGACGAAGATGGCACCAGTACGGACAGTACAATATGGAGTACATAGTTCAAAGGCACAAATAGCATTTCTGGTAAAGTTTCCAACCAATTTGCAGCATTCACAATGATAAACGAATCCATTGAAGTCTCAGCCATCAACACCGAAGCGCCACGCGCTACCGCAATAACCAACACTACCCCAACCATGTCATCCGCCCCATCGACAAATGTATCAATGAATCCGTGCTCGCCATCACGATTGATGATTGCAATGATAATCGCTGCAATCAAGAACCAAAGTGCCGCTTCATAGAACCACCAATTACCGAGCGATGCACCAGTCAACCAACCAGTCCAATTATCGAAGAACGTTATTCCAAATTCACCCCACGGGATGAACCCAACAATCATTACTACAAATGTCAAACCGAACACAATCAAAGATGCAATTTGTCGACCAGTTAACCTTAGGCTGTCATCCTTCGCACTCAAGTATTTCGAATAACGTTTTTCCGCTGCAGCCTGTTCTCTCAGCGACAAGAATGTCGAACCCTTGTCTCGCTGCACTTTTTTCGCGTATCGTACTACGAAGAATGCAGCAACTGCAAGCGTAGTTAGCCATAATACTACCGCAATCAGGATTACCGTTCCCTGGTTAAATTCCACGCCAGCATCTTTCATTGCCGAAATAGCCACCCCAGTCGCAAATGGATTAATCGTAGACCCAAGCACGCCGGAGCCAGCACCTAGCAAAATCGTCGCCACACCGACTAGCGGGTCGAGTCCAGCCGCAAACATTGTCGCCGCGACCAATACGTAGAAACCAACGCTTTCTTCAAGAAATCCATATGTCGTACCCATTACTGAGAAAATAAACATCAAGAGGAGTATCAGTAAGTATTCTTTGCCATGCATTTTCTTTACGAGAAGTTTAATACCGGTTTCCAATGCCTTGGTTTTTGCCATCACAGCAAGGAATCCACCGAGAATCATTACAAAGATACAAACATCAATCGCATCTTCAAACCCTAAAATCGGCGCCATTAATACTTGATATAATTCAGCACCCTCAACGCCAGAGCCTTCAACAATCGTACAGCCATCTTCACCATACTCTTCTTCGCAAGCTTCCAACGTGTCATATGTTTCGGGCTCCGCTGCAATCAGCATGACATCTTCAGCTACGCCATCAGTTGTCACCTCCTCACCGGTTACCACAGTCTCTTCAATACTCCGATTCGACATTTCATCATCCGACACCGGCGCATCAGTTAGCATACGGGATTCTGGACCAGGCTGACCCTCATTGGTCGTCTCATCACCCACCATAGGAGCAAAAGACTCGCCTTCCGGCAATGCCAAATTTTCAGGCGTCTCTCCCGATTGCAAAGCAGCAGGCCCACCAGTGGGCATCTCACCCTCCCACTCACCTGGACCGACTTCGACTGCCGGATGGTTCTCATTTGATTCAATTGGCATATACTTTGCTCTTGGCAATACATGTGACAAAATGCCAAGCAAAATAATCAAAATCATAATAATCGAATACGCCGACAGCATCGCACGTGTTCGTTTCTTGCTTCGATTTTTCTTCTTAAACATTTCAAATCCTTTTTACGTTAATATTATCCCCCACCAACTCTACTTTCTCGACCTATGCCTCCTCTCTGACGAGCGCCATCGTCATACAGTGCGAGCCACCACGCCCGCGCGATAATTCTGAACTCGGAATTTCAATTACTTTTACGCCATGCTTTTTCAAAGTCTGATTTGTAACAAAATTACGATCATATGCAATCACTACACCAGGGCGCAAGCAAATCAAATTCACCCCATCGCTCCACTGCTCACGCTCCGCGTCAATTCTTCGACCATTGCCGCACTTAATCAGCTCAACTTTATTAAGATGCAAATACTTCTCCAATACTTTTTGCAAACTTTGATGAATCTCCACAATTTCAATTTCGCCACCACGCCCCGGCGTAATCTCGTAAATAGTCGATATATCCATAATTGCATCTTGTACCGCAAACTTATCCACATCTACTTGCGTCATCACCGTATCAAGATGCATAAAACTCCGCTCGTCTGGAATATCAATAGCTAACACATACTTAAAGCTGTTCGATTTATCCTTAAATAACCTCTTAGCAAAATTTGCAATCGCATCCGGTTCCGTACGCTGAGAGATACCAATCGCTACCACTTCTGATGAGAGTACTTCAATATCGCCACCCTCAATACAATAAGGCTCAGTCCTGTCATAATATAGTTTCACATCATCATAGAACGGATGATATTGATAGACATATTCCATAAAAATCGACTCCCGTGTTCTTGTCACCGACCACATTCGATGAAGTGTCGCCCCATGCCCCACAGTCGCCATTGGGTCACGCTGAAAATAAATATTTGGAATTGGATCAATAATCATTCTACCAGTATCCCGTGTCGCATAAAACCCAGACACTGCGCCTAGTTTTTTCAACTCAGTTATATCAATCCCAGCAATGCATTTCTGCACCATTTCCTTCGTGTCTTTAAAACTATTCAGATAATCATAGCAATGCTTTACTACCTTTGGAGACGTCACTCCAGCTTCTGCAATAAATTGCTCCAGAAACTTCTTACGTACCATCCTGCCACCAGCCTCAATTGCCTCTGCAACTAAATCAACCAAATATACCACTTCCACACCTTCACTGCGTAGTGCATTCGCAAACGCATCATGCTCCTGTTGTGCTTGCTTCAGATACGGAATATCGTCGAATAATAATCTTTCGAGTGTATTTGGCGTCAAATTTAAAAACTCCTCGCCCGGTCGATGCATTAGCACTTTCTTGAGGGGTGCTATTTCGCTAAAATTACTTATGACGTTTTTCATTATTTTTCCTCCTTTTTCCATAGTGTTAAGAACATCACTGCTTTAATTGTGTGCATCCTGTTTTCTGCCTGCTCAAATACCAACGAACGCTCCGAATTAAACACCTCATCCGTCACTTCCATCTCGGAAATCCCAAATTTTTCGTGTACATCTCTTGCAATCGAAGTATTCAAATCATGGAACGAAGGCAAACAGTGCAAGAAAATCGTAGAGTCCTTCGCTTTCGACATCATCTCACTATTTACTTGATAAGGCTTCAATAATTCAATTCTTTCACCCCATTTTTCCTGCGGCTCACCAAGTGACAGCCACACATCGGTATATATTACATCAGCTTTGCCGTTCAATGCAGCCACATCAGAAGTAATCGTAATCGTCGAGCCATTCTTCTCTGCAATCGGTTGACATTTATTAATAATATCGTCCGACGGCCTCAAATGGTTTGGTCCACAAGCAATAAAATTCACACCCATTTTCGCACTCATCGCCATCAAGGAATTCGCCACGTTATTTCTCGTATCCCCCACGAAAGCCAGCGTCAAACCAGACAAATGTCCAAAATGCTCCTGAATCGTCAAAAAATCACCAAGTGCCTGCGTCGGATGACATTCATCAGTCAAACCGTTCCACACTGGTACATCTGAATACTTAGCCAAATCATCCACGATTTGCTGATCGAATCCTCTATATTCAATACCATCATAGAGCCGTGACAGTACTCGCGCTGTATCCGCAATTGATTCCTTATGTCCCATTTGCGAACCAGATGGGTCCAAAAACGTCACGCCCATCCCTAAATCATATCCAGCCACTTCAAACGAGCAACGCGTTCGTGTTGAAGTCTTTTCAAACAGTATCGCAATATTTTTATCTGGAAAATATTTGTGGTTTTGTTTTGCCTTTTTCATTTTTTTGAATTGCGTTGACATCGCAAGCATGTACCGCAACTCCTCCTCGCTAAAATCGAGTATTCTTAAAAAGTCTTTACCATAAAAATTCATTAATGATGCCCTTTCTTATACATATGATTATATACCAAGTCTATTTTAAGTACAAGCACTTTGTGCTAAAATAAAACTATGAAAAAACGCATTGTCTTAGCACTTGGTGGCAACGCCCTCCAGCAAAACGGCGAGGTTACCGCCGAAGCCCAGAAAAAGGTCGCCAGCACCGTCGGCATTATTGTAGCTGCCCTGGCCCATAAGTATGAAATCGTCATCGCCCACGGCAACGGTCCACAGGTCGGCAATATCCTAATTCACGAAGAGCAAGCCGCATCAAGCAAAGCTCCAGCCATGCCACTCGAGACCGCCGTAGCTATGAGCCAAGGCCAAATCGGTTATTGGCTCACTCAAGCCATCCACAATGCCTTCGTCAAAAAAGGCATTAATCGCAAAGTCGCCACCATCATCTCTCAGGTTGTCGTCGACGTCAATGACCCCGCTTTCAAGAACCCTACCAAACCTATTGGCCAATTTTATAACGAAAAACAAGCCAAAGCCCTTGCCAAAGTCAACCACTGGACCGTCAAAGAAGATGCTGGACGCGGTTGGCGTCGTGTGGTTGCTAGCCCGAAACCCATTGACATCGTCGAAAAACGCACCATCCGTGAGCTCATCAAAGATGGCGTCATCGTTATCGCTGCTGGCGGCGGTGGCATTCCAGTCTATCGTACCAAAGTCCTAAAACGTTTGAAGGGCATCGATGCTGTCATCGACAAAGATTTCGCCGCAGAACGCCTCGCCGAAGAGGTCAAAGCCGACATCTTCGTCTCCGTCACTGCCGTACCTAATGCTTACATCAACTTCGGCACTCCCGAAGCAGAAGCTATTCATAGAATTACCGTCAAAGACCTCACCAAACACATCAAGGCAGGATATTTCAAAGCTGGCTCCATGCTCCCCAAAATCCAAGCCGCTGCCACCTTTGCCAGTAAGCCTGGTCGCCTCGGTATTATCACAGACATCGACCACCTCGCTCTCGCCCTCACCGGCAAAGCCGGCACTATCATTACGAAGTAAAATATGTTATAATCATAGCGTGCCCGAGTGGCGGAATTGGTAGACGCGCTAGCTTCAGGTGCTAGTGGTAGCAATACTGTACAGGTTCAAGTCCTGCCTCGGGCACCATAGATTTCATATCCTAAATGAGCTTTCTTAGCTCATTTTTATATGCCTCCACCCCAGGTTGATCGAACGGATTCACACCAAATAGCTTTGCCGACACCGCACAAGCCAATTCAAAGAAATAAATCAATTCCCCAAATCCCTTTTCGTCAAATGACGACACCGCAATGTCCAATACTGGTATTCCACCCTGCAAATGCGCTATTTTCACGGCCTGCACGACTTTAGCATTAGTCTCGTCGGTCGGATAATCAATAATAGTTTCCCACAAGTTTCGTCTTCCATCCTGCATAAACTGCCCCAACGAATGCAAATCCGTCGAATAAACCACCGAAGCTGGCCACACACCTTGCTTATCCTTCCCCTCCGACTCGCCAAACAGTTGTTTCAACCATTCATTGAAATATGCCGTACAAGGCTCAAAGCTTGCAAATACTTCAGTATCATACCCCTTAGCACCTAATTCATATCGCATAAACGCATAATTTACTGCCGCCTCAACCGACTCCGAAGCCGCATCTGCTGCCCCTTCGAGTAGCTTATCAATATCAACCCCCGCCACTGCCATCGGCAACATTCCTACCGCAGTCAACACCGAATATCGCCCACCGATATTATCCGGCACCACAAATCTCGTATATCCACACGCCACCGCCTCGTCATGTAAAGCTCCTTGCTTCTTATCTGTCGTCGCATAAATACGCTGATAAGCTTCTTCCTCGCCGTATTTCTCAATTAATTTCTTCCTGAATTCACCAAACGCGAGCGCTGGCTCCAAAGTAGTACCAGACTTCGATATTACATTTATCGAAAAATCATGATCGCCTACCAATTTCAAAGCATGATCAAGTTCTCTTCGCGATAAAGAATTCCCCGCATAGATAATCCTAGTACCAGATTTCGGTCGCAAAGCTTCAATAACTGCTCTATGCCCCAGATATGACCCACCTATCCCAATGCATACCAATACCTCAGACTCATCCCGAATCTTCTGTGCCGCCTCTTTGATCCGCATCAATTCCCCCATGTCATATTTCCTAGGTAAATTAAACCATCCCCCCATCCTATCCTTTGCAATTTCTTTTAAAATAGCTGTCGCTTTTGTTGTATCCACTTTTGAGTCAAAATTAATCTTTATCATATTTCCTCCAAACTATCTATAATCTATTATACCAAGCCAAAACTAATTCAAACCCTTGCTTTTTTTAAGAAAATATGGTACAATATATACAACCGACAACACGCACCTTAAAAGGAGGGGTATAAATGAAAATCACCGTCTCACTGAGGTTGAAGGGAAAAATATCTCCCGATTTAAAAAGGAAACTCGTAGGCCATGGTTTTCAGTTTTTTTTACGAAACCGCATTGAGAACGAGTACAAACCCATAGAAGGGGATGAAGTCAACTCCGTGACCTTAGACGAAAACTCAGAGTTGGTTTTCATCTACAACGGATATGATTTATCGGAATTTGAGATTGAATCCCTTTACAAGTTAGTGGCGCGAATTCAGAAAGCCAAAAGTTTTATGGAATCCAATATTCGTACCGCCAAAGAGTAGTCCATCGTCTATCGTCAATCAACCCTCAACCCTCAACCCCTCAGGAATTCACCTGAGGGTTTTTCATTTTTATTTTTTATTCAGTTCTTCCACTACCGCACCCTTATCGCGTCGAATTAATTCAATCCTCGCTTTTATTTCTTTCTCACCTATCGCAATCGCCCTCGATACCGCCGCATCATCCCGCATCGGCCAGAAAAATTCTTTCCACTCCTCATACTCTTCCTCTGTTCTCACGGAGCCGGCCATATAACGTGGGTACCCTTCCAAAGTTTTATCGCCCGTCATCTCTCTCACATAATCCCAATGTTCCCTCAACCAATCAAATGCCTTTTTTCTCGACCGTGGATTTCGATACAAATACACATACAAATACAATTGGTCTTGCGGTTTCACTATCTCGGGTTTTTCAAGTAACTCCAGCATCTTATCGAGCACTTTCTTATCCTTCGAAACTGTCCCAGCAAATAACAATTCAAATTTCACCTCCGGGTCAGCCTCAGTCTGATATTTACGCAAATATTCGTCAATCATCGATGGTTCGACATATAATTTTGCATCTATAATCGCTTCACGAGTTTCTGGTTCCAATGTGGACAAATCGTCCTTATAATAGCCTGCAAGCGTTTCAATGTTCTCTTGCGTTTCTGCATAATAATCTAACCCAAGTAGAATCGCCCGCAGACGAATTGTATTTTCATCGTCATCTTTCCTTGTTGTTAACCCAACCTCCGCTAACTTCGGCTTTACCAACTCTCCAACTAGCTTTTTATATAACCTTTCTTCCTCAGAATCTGGCTCGAAAAATATCTTCAACCCTGAGACAATCGAGAGCACCACCCCCCATACTGCTGCCGAATTTTCCTTTTTGAACTTCTGAATTAATGGCAACAATGAGACCGAAGACGCTAAATCTGTCTTTGCTAGTAAGTTTCGATCAATTAATAATCTTAGCTTCTCTTCCAATCCTAGTTTTTCAAACTGCACCAGTCTTTCTTCAAATTGCTCATCCGACAAGTTAATCACATAATGCCCCGACATATCTTCCGTTATCTCCGGCAAAGGCCAATCCGATTGTGGCATTTTATTACTGTCAAGCAAAAACCTTTTTTGGGTATACTTTTTAAATTCATCGTCACCTTCAATTACTGGGTACCCTGGCTTATCGATAAATGCATGCATTAGTTTTCCGGGGTCAAACTCCGCATAAGGCTTCAAACACTTCCACAAATCATCCCCCACCGTATTTCGATACTTGAACTTATCAAAATAGTCCGCCACCCCCTTGCAGAACTGTTCCCAACCCATCAGGCGAATCAGCATCAGCATTAATCTTGCACCCTTCGAATAAACAATCGCCGAGTCAAATAGCGTCGCAATCTCTTCCGGGTTATGTACTTCCTGATGCACTGATTGCACATCCGAATACGCATCGCGCGTCAAAGCCAAATACGCATCCCCCGTGAAGAACCCTTCAAATATCTTATATTCCGGATGAATCGCATCCACTGCATAATACTCCATCACGCTCGCAAACGACTCATTCAGCCACAAATCGTCCCACCACTTCATCGTCACTAGGTCTCCAAACCACTGATGCGACAATTCATGTGCCACTGTTAATGCAACCGATTTTCTCGTACCAAGTGTCGCATTCTTACCAGCAAGTAACATCGACTCCCGATATGTCACCAGCCCCCAGTTTTCCATCGCCCCAGCTTCAAAATCCGGCAACGCCACCTGTACACACCGTTTCAGTGGATACGGCTCTTTGAAATTATCGTCATAAAACTCGAGCGACCGCGCCGCAATCTCATTTGCGAAATCCACCGAATCTATGTCCTGATTTAACGCTGCATAAGTTGTAATCTCCACCCCATGTTCATTCGTAATAGTCTTCCCGTGAAACTTACCAATTACAAAAGCCAACAAATACGTCGACATTCGTGGCGTCGGTTCAAAAGATATTATCGCATAGCCAGAATCAAAGCTCGTCCTGGCGCCGCGTCGCTCGCGCCCGTCGCCACGGGGCGAGCGCGCTAACTCTCGCGCTGCCGCGCTCCGCATTGCGCCAGACCGAGCTTTGACTTCTGGCATATTGGACAACACAATATCTTTTGAACCTTCCGGCACTGCGATAGAAAGTTCGAATACGGCTTTCGCAGCTGGTTCATCAATACACGGAAAAGCTTCACGCGCATAATGCGATTCAAATTGTGTAGCCACAATCGTTTCTGTCTTCCCATTGTATTCATAGGTAGAGATATACGCCCCCTCCATGTTTTCATTTAAAGTCCCGCTATATCGCATCGTAATTTCCACTTCGCCCAGTTCCAGTCCATCAATAACAAGCGTCTCCCCATCAGCCTTAAACTTCGTCTTTACACCGTTCACTAGCACATCAATAATTTTCAATCTCACTGCATGAAATTTCACCGTCTCTTGCAATACTTCACCCTTCACAGTCACCACGCCGCCTATTATTTTTTTGTACTTATCAATCACCAGATCAAGCATATACCGTTCCGGTGCAAAATACTCCAAAAATCTCTCCATTTTATACTAATCCTTTCTATTAGGAATATTAATGTAACTTAGCCACAGTTGGCAACTTCGCCGGCTTCAAAATCGGCTCTAGCTCAGCCTCTTCGAGAGTCTCATGCGCCAACAATTCCTCGGCCAGTTTGTCTAAGACCGCTTTGTTAGCCTTCAAAACTTCTTCTGCCCGCTTTGCTGCTTCATCCGACAACTTCTTAATTTCCGCATCAATCAACTCCGAAGTTTTCTCTGAATATGGCTTACCAGTCGTAATCGTGTAGTAACCCATATCGCCTTCTGGAAATACCAGATTCCTTAGCCCCTCACCCATACCTTCTTCGACAATCATTGATTTAGCTAGTGACGCTACATTCTTAAGATCCGAAGAAGCACCAGTCGTCACCGCATCAGCGCCGAATATGATTTTCTCCGCCACGCGACCACCCATCGCACGCGCCAGAATGTCTTTTAGCTCGTATATATTCTTGTAGCTCCTATCCTCTGGCGGCAAGAACCAAGTCACACCACCAGTCGCACCACGCGGAATAATCGTCACTTTGTGTACCGGATCAGAATCGGGTAGCACATGGCCCACTATCGCATGTCCAGCCTCATGGTAAGCCGTAATCTTACGTTCCTTATCATTCATCACCTTTGATTTTCGTTCTGGACCAATCGCCACACGCTCAAATGCTTCCACCACATCTTTATTCGAAATCGCCTTATGTCCCTCACGCGCCGCCGTAATCGCAGCTTCGTTCGCAATATTAGCCAAATCCGCCCCCGACGACCCAGCTGTCTTCTTCGCTAGCGACTCAAGATCCACGTCAGCCTCCACCGGCTTACCTTTGAAATGTACTTTCAGTATCTCAAGCCTGTCTTTTCGTTCCGGCAAAGCCACATTCACATGTCTATCAAACCGTCCCGGACGTAACAACGCCTTATCAAGCATATCCACCCGGTTCGTCGCCGCCATCACAATCACACCCGAATCATTATCAAACCCATCCATCTCGACCAATATTTGATTCAAAGTCTGTTCGTCTTCACGACCCGCACCGCCCCGCGCATCACGCTTATGCGCCACCGCATCAATCTCATCAATAAAGATAATTGACGGCGCATTTTTCTTCGCCCGCGAAAACAAATCTCGCACTCTCGAAGCACCCACGCCCACAAACATCTCTGCAAATTCCGAACCCGAAATCGAGAAAAACGGCACATTCGCCTCTCCTGCCACCGCACGCGCCATCAAAGTCTTACCGGTACCCGGGTCACCAGCTAGCAGCACGCCCCGTGGAATCTTCGCGCCTAATTTCTCATATTTCTTGGGGCTTTTTAGAAAATCAACAATCTCAGTCAAATCTTGCTTCGCCGACTCGTTCCCAGCCACGTCCTTAAAGGTTACCTTTTTCTTATCTGGTCCGTATAGTTTTGCTTTTGACTTACCAAACGACATCGAGCTTGCATTTGCTGCGTTCGCCTGTTTCATCATCCAAGAGAAAAACAATATCAATGCAAGAATCGGTAATACCGTTAGTGCTACGTTTAGTATAATTCCCATCACATCAATATCCTCTTGGTATTCAATCACAGGATACTTCTTTTGACATTCCGACAGCGCATCTCCTTCCAAATCTTCGCAATAATTCACCAAACCCTGATCATAAAGCGTCCCCGCTCCGTCTTTACGTGATGTCTGCGTCGGTTGTTTTTCTCCTTTCAAAGTTATATCGAGATTGTTACCAATAACTGTAATCTTCTCAATATTACCTTCCGGATCGTTTGCTCTTTGGATAACTTCCGAAATCGGCACTTCTGTTTTCTGCACTGCACCATAATTCACATTTGTAATCAAAAACGCCGCAAAACATATCAATACAATCGTAAAGATAATACTTCTCACCGCATTAGAATAGTTATTTTGATTATTGGGTCGCCCCTTAGTCTTGTTAGACATCTTATTTTGTTCTACCACTCTTATCTCCTTACTCATCTCATTTTATCACACGTTGCTTTTTTCACCAATATTTGCTATAATTATCTCACGGTCTCGTAGTATAACGGTTAGTACATCGGGTTTTCATCCCGACAACGCGGGTTCGACTCCCGCCGAGATCGCCAGAATAAAAAAAATAAACCCTTTGGGTTTTATTTTTTTATTCTGACAATTTTGGCAGGGGGCGAACCCGTATGGTTCGCTCGCAATAGGAGCCGAACAAATATCCAAAACTAGTTTTGGATATTTCGAGACGACGCCCTGCGAATTGTTTCGCGCAAAGCGCGAAACAAGCTCCCGCCGAGATCACCAATAAAAAGAAGACGCTTGCGTCTTGTTTTTATTGGTGACGAGAAGCGCGAAACAAGCTCCGCCGAGTTCACCGCATCAGAGTTAGAACCAAAAATAAACTAAGGTTCATTCCTGAAAATAATATCTAGCTGTTTGCCCATTCTAGTAATCATAGGAACAACAAGAGCATTACCCATGCAGAAATAACGCATTCGGTCTGGCATACCAGTATTGGTCCAGTCATCATCAAAACCCTGTAATCGTTCTGCTTCTATCGGCGTTATTAAACGCAACTTATGCGTTTTTTTATCTTCAACAACATGTGTGCTACGGTTCAAAGTTGATTCACTGGTCAGCATAGTTCTACTAGGCCTATCCCATGGGTCTGGAAATGCAATTGGTCCTTCAGAAAAAGTGTATTTAAAACCCGCAGAAGTGGTCCTCTCAATTTTCTTGGCCCCTTTAAGATAAGTCCATTTTGGCATCTTTTCATCAGTAATAAAGTACTTTTCATCGAGCTTCTTATTTTCTAGTATTTGCCCAATTTTAGTTGGGGCTTCTTCTGCTGGTCGTACCTTTGCAGTCATAATTTTGCCATCACGCATTATCCCTGCATTTCCAAAATCAAACTTAAAGCTATCGGATACATTGCCAATATCTTTACTTACCTCACCTTCCCTAAGCGCTTCGTGGCTTTTAATAGGAAACACTGTAGCAAAAAAACCTTCTTTTAAAAGCATATCTTCCATCGAGATACCTTTTACATTTGTATAATGATTCGTTTTCTTATTATAAGCAAATATAAAAGTACGTCGTCTCCTTTGTGCGGCCCCATATTCTGCAGCGTTTACCACTCTCCACTCTACGCTATATCCAAGCGAAGCGAAACAAGAAAGCATTATCCCGAAATCTCTACCCCTTTGTTTTGCAGGTGACTTTAAAAGCCTATCCACATTTTCAAATAAGCAAAATGGAGTTTTCTTTACCTTCAGTATTTCATATATTTGCCACCAGAGCACGCCCTTTTTACCCTGAATACCCTTAGAAGACGCAAGCGTATGAGCGACAGAGTAATCTTGGCACGGAAAACCGCCGACGATTAACGTATGATCAGGAATATTCTTCTTATTTACTTCCGCAATGTCAATACCAGTCGTATATTCGCCAGACAAGTCTTTTATATCACCAAAGTGTGACACATAGCAATCGTGAGCCCACTGCTTACTAGCGCCAGGTTCCCACTGGCTAAACCAAACAGTCTTCCATCCACTATCTAGCCTATCTAACCCCAATCTAAACCCGCCAACACCAGCAAATAACTCACATAATTGTTTTTTCATAATACCTCAGCTTTTTATTGCGTCTATTATAACAGATTTTCCTTTTTTGTTAAAGATACAATACTACTTATACAATGCTACTTATAATCTGTAGACTTAAAATCGGCACTCGAGTTATCATGAGAATATAACCTAGGAGAAACAGAGTCTATGGATATCATCAAAGTATTTGGGACTAATTTAAGAAAATATAGGACCGAACTCGGTCTCTCTCAAGAGAAATTTGCCGAGAAATGCGGGCTGCATCGTACTTATATTGGCAGCGTGGAATGTTTTCAACGCAATGTCTCGCTCGAGAACATTCAACGTATTGCTGATGCGTTAGGAATTGAATCGTACAAGCTTTTAATCGACAATAATAAGGAGCGACAATGAGCATAATAATTGACCGAGCCCTCACCGCTGAGGCCGTGGAGAAAAAGCTTTACAATATAAAAGCATTTTCATCATTGAGTAAAACTGGGTTAGAATTCGGCAATATAGAACGACGACTCTTGATGAAAGAGTTTCCTACCGGAGAGAAGCTTTATATTCAATATCCAGGTAAAGAATCAGCAAGAGTTCAATCACCAAGACCGTGGGATTTTAGACCCAAGATGCAACTATCTAATGGAGAGTGGCTAAAAGATTTGAGTTTCAAAGATGTTTGGGACGACCTGTATTCGCTTAGAGACATCAATGTTGACCTTTCGTATATTGCAACTTTGTATTGCAGAATTGCCTATATGCTCGATACTAAACTCACCAAGCGTACGCTACAATACGAAGATTTAGACCAAAATGGCAATATTGTTAATACTGGTGAAATAGCTTTATCTTGGTACGAATATGACCCGCAACCAGATGTTATTGAAGGAGTGTACATTTCGACAGAAGCCTTACGAGGGGTTTCGCTATTGCCATATCTTGCTTATAATGATTATCTTGCTCAAAATGAAGACTGTAAATACTATTACCGTGATGAGGTTGAAAATAACAAGAAATGGGATGGTAAAATTGGTCGCAAAAATACTCTATTAACTCACGTGGCCGTGATAGCATTCATGGAAGATAAAATCTCATTCTCTCACATTATGGACATGTTCCAGCATGGTCATGGCGTTGCGCCAATCCAAGAAAAGTATCTTGAAGAACTAACTGGCGGAAGAATAGTGAAATAGCTATTACTAACGCAGAAAATCCTAAAGGGATATACTTTTAATACTCACACTTATATTCATACTCTATCCGATATGATTTTTTATCATACGGAGCTTCCGGATAAACCTTCATCTTTGTCTCATTCTCATCACAATAATTTTTCACAAACCCACCATCCTTCATATTTTTTTGCCCATCATACAATAATAGTTGACGCAGCGCCACTGGTGCAAACCCCCATTTTTCGTATCTCTTCATCACATCGTCAATCTCGGACTGCGACATTGACCCACTTATCAAATTCGGATAAACAAAACCTTCGTAGTATTCTCGCGCCATCTCGTCAATTTTTTTCTGTGTTATCCGCTCGTTATTGCAGAAAAAACTCACCACCAATCCCACTATCACTACCACAATTGCTGCAACGATTACACCAAGCACTACCCGTCGCGCCAACACGGCATCACCTTTTCTTAAATAATTAGGTCTTTTCCTTTTTTTAACCATATCCATATTTATCTTACCATAAAAACCGACATATGATAAGATATTAATATGAGTAAAATATTTAAACGTACTAAAATCTTAGCAACCATCGGGCCTGCCACGAACAGCCCCGAATTAATCGAACAAGTCATCATGGCCGGCGTCAACGGCTGTCGTCTTAACTGCTCGCACGGCTCCGACGAGGAACGTCACCAGCAAATCGAGTGGATTCGCGCCGCCGCCAAGAAAAAAGGTCGCTCCGTCGCCATCCTTCAAGATCTCCAAGGCCCCAAAATCCGCCTCGGCATGTTAAAAGATAATCATCTCGACCTCAAAAAAGGCGACGAGCTCATTCTCGAATCCGACGAAAGATTCGAACACGATGGCGGCATGACCGTACCAGTTCAGTATAATCTCGCCAGCAAAGTCAAGCCCGGCGAGCCTCTTTCTCTCTTTGATGGTAAAGTCAAAGCCACCATCACCGAAATCGTATCAGACACAGCCATCAAGATTACAATCGAAAACGACGGCTTCATCATGAGCCGCAAAGGCCTCAACCTCCCTGACACCGATTTTGGCGGCGACATCTTAACCGAAAAAGACCTCCACGACATCGAAGTTGGCGCCAACGAAGATTACGACTACGTTTCCCTTTCCTTCGTTCAGTCCGCCAGCGACATTATCAAACTCAAGCAAATGTTACTATCCCTCGGTTCCACCGCCAAAGTAGTCGCGAAAATCGAAACCAAAAAAGCCATCGAATCCGAGAAACATCTCGAAGAAATCGTCGAAGCTGCTGACGGCATCATGGTCGCGCGCGGCGACATGGCCGTCGAGGCTGGCGCCGAGGTCGTCCCGATCATTCAACGCAAACTCATTGCTCTCTGCCGCGCCCACGCCAAGCTCTGCATCGTTGCCACCCAAATGCTTTCCAGCATGGTCGACTCACCAGAACCCACCCGCGCCGAAGTTTCCGATGTTGCCACCGCCGTCATTCAAGGCGCCGACACCGTTATGCTTTCCGACGAAACTGCGAACGGCAAATACCCTCTAGAGACTGTCAAGGCTATGAAGAAAGTCATCCTCTATACTCAAAATCATTCCCGCATCGCCCCTATCGCTCACGATCCGGTCGGTGAGAAATCCGAAGTCTACGATGCTATTTCTAGCGCTGCCGCCCGTCTTGCCGAGACAATCCGCGCCGATGCCATCGTCTGTCAAACCGCTTCCGGTGTTACTGCCACCACCATGGCCGCCCAGCGCCCCAATCTCCCCATCGTCTCTGTCACCACCAATCCTCGCGTTGCTAATCAACTAGCACTATGCTACGCCAACTCCGCCTTCGTCCGCCCCTACTCACCCGAATTCGGTCTCGATCTCGCGAAGGAATTAAAAGGCGGCTACCTCCAACTCGAAGACGGCGAAAAAGATCTTACCACTGTCATCGTTTCTGGCGACCGCGACAAATTCGGCACCGACACTATCAAAGTCCGTACAGTCTAGGCTACGCTAAGCTTTAATAGCCTCGATTCCCGGCAGCTTATTGCCAAGCAAGAATTCGAGTGCCGCTCCTCCCCCTGTCGACACCAGCGAATACGACAAATTCGGATGCTCCTTCATTAAGTTCTCTACGAACCCGGTAGTATCACCCCCACACACCACTGTCTCCGCCGACAAATGTTCCCCCATCATCTCCGCCGTAATCGTCGACGCTGTTGCGTAAGCTGGGTCTTCTGCATACCCGAGCAACCCGTTCCAAATAATCATCTTCGCGTCTGTAATCATTCCTGCTAGTTTAGCCGTCGACAATGGACCAATGTCAAGCTTTGCCCCCTTACCATCTTCGTCAAAATCTTCCGCCACATATATCTTCTTCGACTTCGACTTATACCCATCCGCCGCAATCTTGCCACCTACCACGATATTGTCAGCTAATTTCTCAAATTTCTCAATCAATGGTTGTTTATCATCTACTTTTGCCCCACCGATAATCAAAAGCACCGGTTTCTCAGGTTGGTCAATCACCTTCGACAAATTTTTTACTTCCTTCTCCACCAATAACCCTGCATATACTGGCAAGAATTTCGCCACCGCGTCCGTCGAAGCATGCGCCCGGTGCACTACCGCAAATCCATCTTGCACATATACTTCCGCCCCTACTGCATCGATGATATTCTTAATAAACTCCGCCGAGTTCCCCTCTTCGCCCGAATCAAACCGCAAGTTCTGTAGCAATGCTACTTTAAATGAATCCGGAATCGCAATCTGCTCACCTTGCTTCGGTAAGTCGTAAAATCCCACCAACCCTACTTTTAATAGTTTCTCCAGCACCTTCGCTACCGGCGACAAAGAAAACTTCCTATCTCTCTTCCCCTCTGGCCGCCCCAGATGAGATATTAGTACCACTCGCTTCGCGCCTTTTTCAAGCAGCATCTGAATCGTCGGCACACTCGCGCGAATCCGCAAATCATCCGTCACTTTTCCGTCTTTCAATGGCACATTATAATCCACCCGCATTAGTATTATTTTATTTTTGACATCTATATCTCTAATCGTTTTCATGTACCAATTATAGCATCAAACAATCCGAAATCGCGAAACTCCATTTTCGCATTTTAAGTCCGTTTCCCTTGCTTGCAAAGCAAGCAAGGGTGGGGCCGCCGCAGAGCAGCGGCCCCGTTCAAAGTGTTTGTCTTACGACAAACCTTTGAACTTTCCTGGACTCTGGAACGGCACGACAGAGAAACGCTAAACGCCGGAGGCGACGCAGCGCACTGTCCTCCCGTTATACTTGTTGGCGTTGAATGTGCCTGTGTCGGCGTAGGACGATCCCAGGCTCAGGTAGTAGACGTTGCGGGACGAGTACGCCGTAGACGACCAGAAGCCGCCGTTCGAGCCGCGACTGTACACCGAGCCACTGTAGACGTTGCCGGAATAGACAAAATTGTTAGGATAAGCTCTCATTTTATTAGAAGCATCCGTACCTTCTGGAGTACCCGTGTAATACGGTGTAGTACTACTTTCATAATTAGCTGGATTTGTGCCATTATTAATACCAGTAACTACTAATGACCAGAATTCGTTGTTAGCTTCATTTGATTTATCACCACCTTTTGGTAGGTGCCAACCAGCAGGACATAGGTCGCCTGCGACACTATTATTGTAAGTGCTAAAGCTATATGCGCCTCTACCTGCTGTGGCGGAGTACCAGTTGTAGTAGTTGCCGTAGGAATAGATATTGTCATTATTTATCATCGTAGCTCCAGTTTCATAGGAAGCACGGTTAGTAGTATTACCAGTAAATAGCATAGATTGATCATAGCAGGAAGCACTATTGGATTGGCACCATGCAGTCGTAGTGGGATCTTGTGAAGCAGAAAGAGTGTTATATGTTTCGGTATCTGAATAGCTATGTTTGAGAGTGACATTAGTGCCATCGTTTAGCGGATTATTAGTATTTGCGAGAGTGAGTGAGGCAGAGTTGTCTAGACGCAAGTTTTCAATCATCCAGCATTTACCATCAGCTAGTTTGGCGATGGCATAGGTATTATTGTCGCGAGAATCAGAAAGGGCAGTAATACTTTGGCTTAGGATATTGGTAGCCTCATTGGCCTTGATTAAGCTACCCGCTCCCGTTCCACAAAGTGTAGCAACTTTGGCAGTATCTTGAAGATTGCCTACACTTTTTACCCAGACAGCATAGAGAGCTAGACCATTGTTACTGCCAGTGTATTCACCTGCAGTGAAGGTTATATCTTCTTGTGGGCCGTAGAACTTAATGCCTTCTTGATTTGGATTAGTAGCATAATCAAACTTGTTAGACCAACCTGCAAAGCCATAGCCAGTTCTACTGAAGTTAGAAGCTAGAAGCGTAGCGGATGTATCAGTACTTGAGATTGGTTGACAGCCCATAGTACCATCTACGTTACTGCCATTTGGGAAGTAGTTAATACATCCTGATGTTGCAGTTTGTGGTTGTAATGGTGCTTCTGTATATGGATGCACCATGGTGTATTTAACTTGTCCTACATAAGTATCGGCTGGCTGAGAGGATGAGATGTAGGCTGCATAGGTGGTTTCTAGTTTAACGCCGAGTGTAGTATCGGTAGTAGATGAACCAGTATTAGCGTGGTATTCTGCTACTTTAGCATATGCAGATGGGATACTGTGCCATGTATCGAATGAGCCTTCTGTATCACTTTGAATGGTTAGGTTCTGTGGATTATAGGATTCAGATGTGTTAGTGACCTTGGTTAGTTTCATGGACCAGTTGGATGTAGTGTCTCCACTTGCATAAGCTTTAGTAGCTATAGTACCACCCGTAGTAGAACCAACTAGCTTAGTATGGTTTTCTGAATCATATGAATTACCAGTGTATCCTATAGCATAGATGGAGAAACCATTATCATCATTACATATAGCAGTGAGAGTAGTTTTACCGATGCCGTTTTCGTATCCAGAGCCGGAAGCACCAGAGTAGGTATTAGGTGCGAGCGTAGCCGTATGTGAGTCCACTCCCGTTCCTCGCATCGTACAAGCCACTGGTACCGTAATGGATGCCGTAGATACCGCCGATGAGTCTGCGGAGGCCTTATTACTAATTAATACTAGCCCACTAATCATAGTCAGCATTAGTAGACTAACGCTACTACGCATGATGAGATTTGTCTTTGTATAGTTTCTACCCATTGGCTCCATTTCCTTGTTTTTAATCAATATTGCAATATTATTAAGCTTTCTACCATTATACCACAAGCTTAATCATTTTTGGCAACAGAAAAACTTTTTTCGTCCCACAAGCCATCCATCCCTTTATTCTTCAACTCTTTACATTTTATTCATCCCGTGATATATTCATTATTATGAAGAAAATGAAGACATATCAAGAAGTGATTGGCGAAACCATCGAACAAATGCGCACCGACAAAGGCTGGACTCAGGAAGAACTAGCCGACGCCGTTGGCTCATCCCAGTCCGCCATCCACCGCATCGAAAAGGGCGGCCAGAACATCTCCCTCGACATGATCAAGCGCCTCTCCGAAGCTTTAGGCAGTCAAATCCTCTCTATTAACGACTCTGCAGGACAGAGTTTCCGCATCCGCGGTGGCAACGAGTTGCACGGTGAGATTACCATCAATACCTCCAAGAACGCCGCCGTCGGCCTACTTTGCGCTTCTCTTCTGAATACTGGCAAGACCACCTTACACCACCTCGCCCGCATCGAAGAAGTCTTCCGCATTATCGAAGTTCTGGAGTCTATCGGTGTCAAATGTCACTGGACCAACCGCCATCGCGACCTAGAGATTATCTCACCCCGCGAATTGAAACTCGACCAAATGGACGTCGAAGCTGCCCGTCGCACCCGTTCCATTATCATGTTCTTAGGACCACTCCTCCATCGTTATCCCAAATTCCGCATCCCCTACGCTGGTGGCTGTTCCCTCGGCACTCGCACCGTCGAGCCTCATCTGCAAGCCCTCAAATCCTTCGGTCTCACCGTCGACGCCGAGAGTAATAGTGGTTTCTACGAAGTCGAGGTTAAGCAAGATACTCTTCATAAATACCACGACCGCTACATCGTCCTCACCGAACGCGGCGACACTGTCACCGAGAACGTCCTCATGGCCGCTGCTCTTGCCCCAGGCAAGACCACTATCGTCGGCGCCTCGCCCAACTACATGGTTCAAGATGTTTGTTTCTTCCTCGAACAGCTCGGCGTCAAAATCTCTGGTATCGGCACTACCCGTCTTGTCGTCCAAGGCCGCCCGTTCATCAATCAAGACGTCGACTACCATATTTCCGAAGACCCCATCGAAGCCATGAGTTTCATCGCCGCCGGCCTCGTCACCCATTCCGAAATCACCATCCGTCGCGCCCCCATCGAATTTCTCGAAATCGAACTTGAAGTCCTCAAATCCATGGGCGCCCACATCAGCAAATCCCCAGAATACCTTTCCACCAACGACCGCACCCGCCTCGTCGACCTCACCATCCACAAGTCCAGCCTCATCGCCCCTGTCGACAAAATCCACCCCATGCCTTTCCCTGGCCTCAATATCGACAATCTTCCGTTCTTCTCCGTCATCGCCGCCGTCGCCAAGGGTCGCACTCTTATCCATGACTGGGTCTTTGAGAACCGCGCCGTCTATACCACCGAACTCACCAACCTCAACGCCAAAGTCGAACTCCTCGATGCCCATCGCGTCTATATCGAAGGCCCCACCAACTGGCGCCCCGCCGAACTCGTTGCGCCGCAGGCCCTTCGCCCCGCCGTTGTCATCCTTATCGCCATGCTTGCCGCCCCCGGCCAATCCATCCTTCGCAATGTCTATCCCATCAATCGCGGCTACCAAGATTTCGCCGCCCGCCTTCGCCACCTCGGCGCCGACATTACTCCACTCACTGGCATTTAATATGCTACAATTATATACATGGACAAAATACTGGAGGAATTAAATCCGGCTCAACGTCAGGCGGTCAAAACATTATCCGGACCACTACTTATTCTGGCCGGTGCTGGTTCTGGCAAGACTAAAACTCTCACCCATCGTATCGCTAATCTCATCACCCACGGCATCGACCCACATCGCATCCTTGCCGTCACTTTCACCAACAAAGCCGCCAATGAAATGCGCGAACGATTATGGCATCTATTACACGTTACGGCATCTACATCTCACTCGGGGCCGCGTCCGTCCGGCCCGTCGCCACGGGCGGACGGCGCTAACTCTCGCGCTGCCGCGCTCCGCATTGCCCCGAGTCAAGATATAGATGCCGCACCGTCTAATCCGCCACGCTCTTTCATGCCATACATGGGCACCTTTCATAGCATTGCAGTCAAAATTCTGCGCATCGAAGCCGACGCACTGGATCTCGATCGCAATTTCGTCATTTACGACACCGACGACCAAGTCTCCCTCATCCGCCGCATCATCAAAGACCTCGGTCTCGCCAGCGATAAACAATTAAAGCCCAAATCCATCCAATCCATCATCAGTAGCGAGAAAAACCAAGGCCACTCCGCCGAAGATTACGCCGCCACTACTCTCTATCCCAACCAGAAAAACATCGCCAAAATCTTCGCTCGCTACGAATCCGAAAAAGCCAAAGCTTCCGCTCTCGATTTTGACGACCTCCTTCTAAAAGAGCTCGAACTACTCCAAAACCATCCCGACATCCGCGCCAAATGGCAAACCAAATTCCAGCACATCCTCATCGACGAATATCAAGATACCAACCTCGTTCAATACAACATCGTCCGCCTACTTGTCAACGAAGACCGTAACATTTGCGTCGTCGGCGACGATTGGCAATCTATCTACTCTTGGCGTGGTGCCGATTTTACCAATATTCTCAATTTCGAAAAAGATTTCCCTGGCGCCAAAGTTATCAAACTCGAACAAAACTACCGCTCCACCAAGAACATCCTCGCCGCTTCACAGAAAATCATCCGCGAGAACAAAACCCGCACCGACAAAACCCTCTTCACTGACGCCGAAGCCGGCGAGCCAGTCGATATTGAAAATTTGAGCGACGAAACCGCCGAAGCCACCTTCGTCGCCATGAAAATCCTCAACCTCCAGAAAGAATACCCCGACTTTTCCGATTTCGCCATTCTTTATCGCACCAACGCTCAATCCTACGCCTTCGAAAAAGCCTTCTTAAGCTACCATATACCCTACAAAATCATCGGCGGCGTCCGTTTCTACGACCGCAAAGAAGTCAAAGACGCCATGGCTATTCTTCGTCTTCTTATCAATCAGCGCGACAAAGTCAGTCTCGCCCGCGTTTGTAGTAACGTCCTTTCTGGCATCGGCGAAGTCTCAGTCAAGAAACTCCTCGACGCCATCGATTCTATCGACGAACCAAATGTTCTCACTAATCCTGATCTTCCCAGTATCCTCAATTCCGCCAAAGCCCGTAACGCCCTACTCCGCCTCATCAATTTTATTAAAAAAACTAACCTCGAAGACAACCCTGGCGATATTGTCAAGCACGTTATAGATTACTTTGATTTTCGCACTCTCACCGACGACGGCACTCCCGCCGCCGAAGATCGCATGCAAAACCTCGAGGTCCTAGCGAGCAACGCTTCCGAATATGACACTCTACCAGAATTCCTCGCCGACGCCACCCTAATGTCTAGCACCGATGAAGCATCCGGCCATAATTCCGTCACACTCATGACCATGCACGCCGCCAAGGGGCTCGAATTCCCCGTTGTCTTCATTGTTGGTATGGAAGAAGGACTTTTCCCAGGCTCACGCGCCTACGATAATGAAGCCGAGCTCGAAGAAGAACGTCGTCTCGCCTACGTCGCCATGACTCGCGCCCGCGAGCGTCTCTTCCTTACATATGCTCAGTCTCGTTATTCCTATGGTTCTCGCAGTTACAGTATGCCTTCCCGTTTTCTCACCGAACTTGGCTACGACCCCTATGGTGCCTCCCCTTACGGCTCCGCCGGCTATCGCGACCAAGATGGCGATGGCTTCACCGACCCCAATTTTACCGACGATTTCTTTAACGATTCCGATTTTCCCGACTCCGATTTCGACCCCTTCCCCGATGATCTACCAGTTTTTGAGTGATTATGATGCTTTATCAATAGCAATCAAAAAAAAGCCGCATCAGCGGTCTTTAATTCGAATGGCTCGAATGGTCAGGGTGATCGGACTTGAACCGACGACCTCAGCGTCCCGAACGCTGCGCGCTACCAACTGCGCCACACCCTGATACATATCATGGTCTGGGATAGGAGATTTGAACTCCTGACCTCACGCACCCCATGCGTGCGCGCTACCAAGCTGCGCCAATCCCAGCTAGCTACAAAAATGGTCTGGGTGACAGGACTTGAACCTGCGACCTCGACGTCCCAAACGTCGCGCGCTACCAACTGTGCTACACCCAGGCACAGTTTCATTATATCACATTTTTACTAATTTGAGAAATTCCGCTTCGTTCATTACCGGCGTGCCTAATTTAGCCGCCTTATCCATTTTAGATTTCCCTGGTTTCTCTCCCACAATCAACGCCGTCGTGTTCTTCGTCACCGACGAAGTCACCGTCGCGCCCAACGCTCGCAGTCTATCCTCTGCCTCCTCGCGTCCCATCGCAGCCAGCGTTCCAGTCACAATATACGATTGGCCAACAAGTGGCAATTCATCGGTATTCTCTTCTTGCGGCCACACCCCCATTTCCCGCAACTCTTCCAACATTTTCGCATTGTCTTCATCTGCAAACCACGCTACAATCGACTCCGCCACCACTTCGCCGATGTCATCCACCGCCATCAACTCTTCTTCCGTCACTTCCATTAGTCTATCCAAACTC
This sequence comes from uncultured Candidatus Saccharibacteria bacterium, assembly GCA_946548715.1. GTDB lineage: Bacteria > Patescibacteriota > Saccharimonadia > Saccharimonadales > Saccharimonadaceae > Nanosyncoccus. The sequence goes on along the minus strand of CAMNPZ010000002.1, from coordinate 26,323 downwards.
TTAAACCTCCGTGCCAAACTTGTCGCCGTCGCTGCCCCCACGTGCCGAATCCCCAGCGCCGTAATGAACTTTCCTAGTGCCGGAGTTCGCGCCTTTTCAATCGCTGTCACCAAATTCCGCGCCGAAAGCTCACCAAATCTTTCCAGTTTTGCTACTTCCGATTCTTTCAACCGATACAAATCCGCAATCGAACCAATCAACCCCGCGTCTATCAAAGCCTCTACATTTTTCTCTCCCAACCCTTCTATATTTAATGCCGGCTTCGATGCGTAATATTCAATCGCTCGTTTCAATATCAGATTCGACGACTCGCCTTTCACTCTATATACTACTTCACCCGCCGGTCGCTCAAACTGCAACTCCGGGTACTGTCGCTTCAACGCCTTTTCGTAATCAAACGCCTCCGTTCCTTCCGGACGCAGCGTCAAAAGCACCTCTTTTACCTGCGGAATGATATCACCCGCCTTGTAAATAATCACCGTATCGCCAATTCTCACATCAAGCCGCGCAATCTCGTCTGCATTATGTAGCGAAGCATGACGCACTGTTGTGCCAGCCACTTGCACCGGATCCAGTATCGCCACCGGCGTCGCCGCACCAGTCCGCCCGATCGAAATCACAATATCGCGCACCACCGTCGTCGACTCCTCCGCCGGGAACTTATACGCCACCGCACCGCGCGGGGTTTTCCCAACAATCCCCAATTTATCATACACCGCTCTATCATTAATCTTAATCACCATCCCGTCTGTATTGAAACGCAAACCCTTACGGTATTCGTCGAGTTCACCAATATACCGGAATAATTCCTTCATTTCATCTGCTCGAAACACCCTATCTTCATTTGAAGTCTGGAATCCCAATTCTCTCAAAGTCTCATATGCCTCATGCCAAGTCGGCCTATCCGGTGTCACCAAATCGTAAGCAATAAACTTCAACGGACGACTCGCCGCCACCTTCGGGTCAAGTTGTCGAATCGATCCCGCCGCCAAATTCCGCGGATTTGCAAACTCCGCCTCACCCTGCTTCCGCTGAATTTCATTCAAACGGTCAAAATCCTTCTTGAAAATCACAATTTCACCCCGCACCTCGACTTCTGAAGGAAACGAAGTCTCAGTTGAAATCGAGGGGGTCCGGAGGCTGGCAAGCCGAGGGGTAGCGCCGGCCGCCCGTGGCGACGGGCCGGCCGGACGCGCCCCGAGATTCAACTGAGATTCGTTTTCTTCGGAAATCGAAATGCGCAATGGTATATTTTCAATCGTTTTGACATTAAGAGTTACGTCTTCGCCCACGAGTCCATCCCCTCGCGTCACCGCCTGTACAAATACACCATCACGGTATTTTAGCGAACATGCTAGTCCGTCCATCTTAATATCAGTGAAGAACTCTTCAATATGCCCACCTGGAATCAACTTCTCATTTCGTGTAATCCAATCTTTCACCTCCTCTTCTGAGAACACATCAGCCAAAGAAATCATCCGTTTTTCATGCCGTACCTTTGTGAATTTATCCAACGGCTTCCCCGCTACTCGTTGCGTTGGTGAATCCGGCGTGATTAATTCTGGATATTCCTCCTCCAACCTTGATAACTCATGCTTCAACGAATCCGCCGCCGCCTCACTCATCGTCGACTCATCCAGCACATGATAATGATACCGATAATCGTTAATTAATTCGCGCAATTTCGCGATTCTTTGCTCCGCATCTACTTTATTCATATTACCATTGTATCACGCATCCAATAAATAACGATAATACAGATAAAGATAAATCGTCACATAAATCGCACCAAAACACCCCACAAACGCCGCAATCACCGACAATACTTCCATAGGCACTTTAAGCGCTGCTAACGGCAAAATAAATACTGCGTAAATCACACCCACAACTAATAGCAAAGCAATGAGCCGCAGAACAAACCGAATCCTACGCCCCATCATCAATTCCGCCGCCGTCGTCAATGCCTTGAGTGGATACATCCCCGGCGCACTTACCGCCAACAAAGCAATCAAAGACGAAGACAGCAAATACCCCGAAATTGTTACCATTAACCCAGCAAAACCCAAAAACATTAACGCATAAAACGGCATCGTCAAAAATTCCGTCTTCACGGCGGCAGAATAGGCAATAATCAATAAGAATAGTGGAACGCACTCAACCACAATTATTACAAACACAATCAGCGATGATATCAGTGGCGTCATCGCATTATATAATCCATCTCTCAAAGTCACTTTATGTCCAGCTTTAATATGCCGCACCAAGAAAATCGTCACCAGCCATATCATCAAAAAAATCAGCACCGTAAACACCGCCGTCGTTTCACGAGTTAATCGTGCAGCCAAAGCCTCCAAAACACAAGTCAATACCAAGAACGGCACAAATACTTTCCAATTCACACAAAATATCCGAAATGCTTCATAAATATGCTGCCCCATACCAGGCACATTCAATTCCCTGACGTAATCCTCCCGATAAGTCCGCTTGAAAGACTTATGCGGCGAGGAACCATTAGAACTTTTCTTTGCCATGTTCCAATCTTTCAATCCGTTTTTCTAGCGGCGGATGCGACGACAACAAATTGCTAAAGAATCCCTTGCGCAACGGATTATTAATGTACATCGACTCCGCTGCGATATTTTGGCTCTTCATCGGCTGACTATGCGATTGTAATTTCTTCAGTGCATCAATCATGCCCTCCGGATACCTCGTAATACTAACCGCCGACGCGTCCGCCAAATATTCCCGCTGTCTAGATACCGCCATCTGCGCCAAAGTCGCCACGAGCGGAGATAATACAGCCGCAATCATAATTAAAACATACCCTACTGGACTTCCCTCGTTATCTCGTCGCCTCGAGCCATAAAACATCATTCTAAACGCAAAATCAGAAATCAAACCGACTATACACACGAGTCCAAACACAATCATCGACACCCGAATATCATAGTTTTTTACGTGCGACATCTCATGCGCCATCACTGCAGTCAATTCCTTGTCGCTCATGATGTCCATCAAACCAGTCGTCGCAGCCACCGCCGCATGTTTCGGATCACGCCCCGTCGCAAAAGCATTTGGCGCCGAGTCCTCCACCACATAGACTTTTGGCATCGGCAACCCAGTTGTAATCGACAAATTCTCCACTATATTATATAGTCTAGGATTATCTTTTTTTTCAATCTCCTTTGCCCCCGACATTACCATCGCAAGAGTTCCTGACGCATAATATTGTATCGCCGCATATACTATCCCCGCCACAATAGTCCATACCGCAATCCAAGGATCTTTATAATACCATGCAAAAAGCGCCGCAATCGCCGCGATTATCAACACGAACACGATTATAATATAGATCGTTCTTCGCTTATTTTCTGCAATTTGCTTATACATTTTAGTCCTTTATTAAAACGCTTAAACTATGTTCGAACTATAAATTCAAAACATAGTCTAGCGCTTTATTATTATAGTTAGAACTTAACTTCAGGAGCATCCTTGATGCGTGCTTTTTCAGATTCTTCCACCTCAAAATATTCACGCATCTTGAAATGACCAACAAAATTATTAATCAAATTAGTCGGGAAAGTCTTAATCTTAGTATTAAGTTCTTTCGCACCCGCATTGTAAAAACGACGTGCAGCTTGGATTTTATCCTCTACGTCTTGCAATTGTTCTTGCAACTTGACAAAATTTTCGTTCGCCTTAAGCTCTGGATAAGCCTCTGCAATCGCAAAAATCCGCCCAAGTGCAGATTGCATTTCTTTCTCGGCCTCCGCCGCCTGCTTTACAGTTTTCGCGCCCATCGCAGCCGTACGAGCTTCGGTGACCATTTGGAAAGTTTCCTTTTCGTGCTTAGCATAACCCTTCACGGTCTCCACCACGTTCGGAATCAAATCCGCACGATACTTAAGTTGTACAGTTATATCGGACCAAGCCTCATTTACTCGCTCGTCCAGTTTAACCAAACTATTATATGCACCAACAATAGTCCCAAATAATGCCAACACCACCAAGACTATTACGATTGCTATTATTCCACCTGTAGACATTTTTCTCCTTTTTTAATTATGCTTCCATTATATCACGATTTTTCCCACAAAACAAAAATCTATGTTATAATAGCAATATGTGCGAGCGTAGCTCAGTTGTTTAGAGCGCTTCCTTGCCAAGGAAGAGGTCGAGAGTTAGAGTCTCTTCGCTCGCACCATTTTTTAAGGCTCTAGTTAGCCTTATTTTGTTGGCTAACTCTCGGACCTTAGTGTCATTTTACTCTAAATGTGTTATAATCATAATCGTAATGGAAGTAGCACTACAGATATTAATATCAATAATCGGATTCGCCCTTCTCATCAAGGTAGTCATGCTCATTTTCTCATCGCTGTTGCTATGTATATTAGCCAGCAATAATCGCAGAATCATCAAAATAGAAGGTATGCTTATGTTAGTAATTTTTAGTTTATACTACGGCTTCATCACCTATGGAGCCTTCGCATGACCTGGTTGACCTATATCGCCATCACATTAATTGTTGATTCGTTTCGCATATTTATCGATAACTATGTTTCCGATGTCTACTTTAAAGGCCGAGGTGCCGCCTCACAAAAGCTCTTCTATGGTTATTCAGTCACAATTCTATGCCTCATTATTTTAGCAGTCACCGGCTTCAACTTCAGCGCATTTACCCCCAGACTTTTCTTGGCACTCATACTAGCCGGATTCATTAGCGCCATTTCTGGCGTATTCTATTATAAAGCGCTCGAATTAGACGACTCCACTAACCTAGGTATATTCATCCAACTCGCTCCAGTCCTATATCTAATCCTTGGCTGGTTATTTTTAGGTGAAACAATCTCTCCAATCCAACTCGTAGCCTTTCTCATCATCGTTTCCGCACCTGCCTTAATTATTCTTACCACCCGCAAAAAATCACGCAATGTCCAGATCAAAGCCGCAATCTACTCTTTTTTCTATGTCCTCATCGCAGTTATCAGTAATCTCATCTTTGTCAAAGCCAATACATCCGAAGCAAGTTTCATCACCACAACCGCCGTACTTCTCATAGCAAAAAGCATTACAAATGCCGCTCTTGTCTATCTTAATCCTAAATGGCTTCACCGCTATCGCACAGTTGTTAAGCAAAGCAAACGCAAAGTTTTTCGCCCCATGTTGACCAATACAATTGTAGGCGTTGCCAAAGAATTTGTTTATCGCGCCGCACTTGTTACTGCACCGACCGTCGCCCTCGCCTCCGCTGTCTCCGACTCGTCTGGCCCTATTGTTATTTTCTTCATGGGTATCTTATTGACTCTCATTTGGCCAAAATTCGGACGCGAAAAACTCGAAAAGAAACCAATCATCGTCCACCTCATCGCAATCATTCTCGTTGTTTCAGGTGTTGTCTTATTACAAATATAATGCTACAATTAATCCATAAGGTGCTTTGGCGGAGTGGTTACGCAGCGGTCTGCAAAACCGCGTACACCGGTTCAATTCCGGTAGGCACCTCCATTTTTTTGTTATTATTACATCATGTTGTTATTGCGAAACTATTCGCGATAGTTCATCTACGGCCAAAGTCTTCGTAGATACGGCAATCGTGTTCCACCCGTCAAACAATTCATATCCATCGCCATTAAGGTTTTGTCGAATATATAACTCCGTAAGTTCTGTTTCATCATCAGCCACTTCTAATTCATCAAAATAGTAATATGTAAAATACGTCATCACCGTCGCAGCCGCTGGCTCCCAATTGCTATCATAAAGATTCACCGCGGGTTCTTTGGAGACTTCATTTTCGCACCACGTCGATTCGTCTTCCGACATTATCGCATTAATCAATTCATCCAAATCAATCGCATCATCTTCGGCGTTATCTTCAGACTCACTAACTTCTACAGAGCCTTCCGAAGAAGAATCATCATCTATACTCAATTCAATATTACAAGTTATATAATCAGGAGCATCTTCATCGTTCATAGAAATAATATATATTCCATCATCAAACATTATGCTAGCCTTTGGCGACAATTCGCCAATCATCTTCATAAGCTCGCCATAAGTCACTCTATCTTCCAACCGTTCATACAACCCCATCAATTCAGTTACCCTTGCAGTTCGTTCAACGGGTCGATTCAAGTAAGCCACAAAAAACACAATCATAATAACGAGCAAGAGAATAGTAAGACCCAACAATCCACCAAAAATCCATCTTTTCTCGTTATTTCTTTTCTTCTTAAATCCCGCAGCCTTAGAATCTAAAGCCATCCTTTGTTTAAACTGCTGTTCAAATGAACCATTATCTTTATCCACCATTCCTCCTTTTTATTTTGCTCCACCCATATATCTATAGTAGACTGCGTGATCACGACCTTCGTATAACGGAGCACTCGTAAAATTAGTTACATATGGCCACTTGGCACCGTCACCACACCAATTTGAACCGTATTGGCCAACAGAAGCTTCAGCTAGCACAGTTTGCCCATTGCTATTTTTTACAAAAATACCTACATGCCCGCTACTTCCCAAACGCCCCTTATATTCATACACTATATCCCCCGGTTCAATCTGTCCAGACGATACAGTTTTCCAAGTCCCGGGATATTTTTTGTTCACTGTCGCAACATATTGTGGTATCTTACTAGTATTGGCTGGCCATTTATTACCAGTACCATCCGTAATTACGGATCTCACAACCGTAGCAACATAGGCACTGCATGATTGTCCAATTTTTCGACAATATCCCCCAGTCCCACTCTTGTCATCTCTTGTACCAGTAGACGCAAGCGCCTGTTGATAAGCTCTACGATTATTCGCATTTGCAAAGTATTTCGCCACCTTCGCTAGTTCTGCCCTTATCTCCGCATTGGTCTTGCCGCTCGCCGCCATGCCAGAAGACCCTGAAGTTCCAGAAGTCTCACCAGAGCTCGTCTCTGTCGCTGGCGTAACCTCTAAGTCCACACTGGCGGTTTTACCATCCGAAGCGATTGCTGTAATAGTTACTTTACCAGCCTTCTTGCCCACCACAACCCCATTCGAATTCACCGTCGCAATGCTTGAATCACTACTTCGCCAAGTCACCGTTCTATCAGTCGCATCCTCCGGCGTAAAACTCACCTGTATTTTTTGGTTTTTTCCAACCTCCAGAGTTTTACTTGCACTTTTCACAGAAACACTAGATACTGCAATAGTATTACGATTGACAACTCCATTGGGCATTAACCACTGTAATCCTACAAATGCCATTACATACGCCACAAGCCCAATTACAATCTGATAAATCCTTTCTTTTGCCTTCTGAGTTTTCCCAACATCTGGCCCAGCCGTCAAGTACTGAATCCCAGCCACAGATACCCCCACCACTCCAGCAATACCAATACCTATCGATAATATATCGACCACTAAGTGGATTATATGCCAAATACCGCCATCACCACCCTCAGTACAAGAAATAATCGACGTATCCACACCGCCGCATCTCACGGCATATGTCGGGAGACAGACAATACACGGCATAATTGCAATGATTACGCCGAACAGACCAATCACTACTCTCCGCTTTATATTCCTAAGGGAACAAATATCAACTCCAAACATTATCTTTATTTTATCATACAATCATAGAATATTCATTGTATTTTTCATCATCCAAATTCGGCTCAATCACCCTACGACTTCTCAACTCGGCAAATTTCGCCGTCTTTTTTATAGCCCCGGCGTGCCCTGTCAAAGCCGCATATGGTGCAAACTGCGCCGCCCTCATCTCACGCGACATTCTCGGATGACTCTTTGGCTCATAATGTGGATGATTAATGATATCGTCATACTTATTCACTGCCGATGTCCTCCAATCTGTATGTTACGTTCTCGCCCAGTTGCACCTTTTTCAAAATTCAGTCCCTTCAAAATCGCGTTCTTGCCATACCGCTTTTTAATCGCCAACATCGCTTCATTCGTCTGCCGTTCTTTTTTCAATTCCTCCTCATCCTTCAAACTATCAAACAAACTTCGTTGCGTTGCCTCCTCTTTCAAATCCTCTTCCCGTTTCACATGCCCCACATCAATCGTAATCCGCCGCACTTTTAAGCTCTTATCTACCTTTTCATTAAAAATTTTCCGCACCGCCTCACGAATTACCGACGAAGCACAGCTAAATTCTTCCAAACGATACGTTCCATGCGCATGTTTCGGCACCGCCCGGCCATAAAAATCTTGTTTCACTTCGCCGACATACCCCTGTCTTACATTAACCACATCATATCCTACCGTCAAAGTTACCTGGTCCGTCACCAGTCTTCGTTTCAGCAAATTCAATCCCACCTCATCCGCCATCTCCATTGCCACCACCAAAGCCTCATCAAATCCATACGGCTCCTTCAACACCTGTCCCGACGAGAAAGAATTACTTCTCGGACGATAATTCCGAATCTCCGCAATTTCACACGATTCCCATCCCCATGCATGGTCAATCAAAAGTTCCGCATTTACTCCAAACATCCGATACAAGTAATCCTCATCTTTTTCCGAGCAAAATGCCACATCACCCATCGTGTATATTCCCGCCGACTCCAATCGCTTCGCATATCCTCGTCCCACCCGCCAAAAATCCGTCAGCGGTCGGTGCGCCCACAACTGCTTTCGATAACTCATTTCGTCTAATTCTGCAATCCTCGCCCCATTTTTGTCCGGCTCCACATGCTTCGCTACAATATCCATCGCTACTTTCGCGAGATACAGATTAGTCCCAATTCCTGCCGTCGCAGTCACACCCGTCTCTTTCAACACATCCCGCATTATCCGCATCGCCAGTTCTCGTGCTGTACACTTATAAGTCTTAAGATACGGCGTCGCATCAATAAAAACTTCATCTATCGAATACACGTGCATATCTTCCTCGGCAATATAACGCAAATATATATTATATATACGCGTACTATAACTAATATAATACGCCATTCTCGGCACCGCAATGATAAAATCTTTCGCCTTCTGTTTTACTTCATAAAGCCTAGCCCGCCCCGGAATTCCAAGCGCTTTAAGTGCCGGCGACACCGCAAGACATATCGTCTTATCCGTCCGCGATTCATCTGCCACCACCAGCTTAGCCTTCAGCGGGTCAAGCCCACGTTCCACACATTCCACTGACGCATAAAAAGACTTCAAATCAATCGCGATATATTGTTTCTGCATACTACCATTATATAATGTCCATTTAAGATTAAAAGCCGCCAGATTGGTGTTTTCTTCGTGCGCAGCGCGATTATTTGCCATTTGAGATTAAAAGCCGCTGAGGTGGTATTTTCTCGCACATATCAATTTGTTAACTAAAATCGCCAATTCTACCAACGTTCCATTCAAGATTAAAAGGCGTCAGATTGGTGTTTTCTTCGTGCGCAGCGCGATTATTTGCCATTTGAGATTAAAAGCCGCTGAGGTGGTATTTTCTCGCACATATCAATTTGTTAACTAAAATCGCCAATTCTACCAACGTTCCATTCAAGATTAAAAGGCGTCAGATTGGTGTTTTCTTCGTGCGCAGCGCGATTATTGATCGAGCAAGCACGAAAAAACGCCAAGATGGCGCCTTTTAACTTGAATGGTGGTAGCCGAGACGGGACTTGAACCCGTACGAGTTTCCCCATTCGATTTTAAGTCGAACGCGTATACCAATTCCGCCACTCGGCCACACCTACATTATACCACAAACTCCCTAGTTAACCAAAACCCCCAGAACATAGTCAGCCACCACTATTAGTAGCGCAGCACCAGCAGTAATAATCGTAGGTTTCAAATTACTACCAATTCGACGCACCAGAAAAACCGCACAAATCAGCGCAACCAACCCAGTCAAAGCCGCTACGCCAATCCCCACCCCATGTACGGCTCCAAGCACCATCGAAATGCCAGAACCAGCCATGCCAAGTTTATTCGCGTCCGATACAATCACAAAAATTTTCATAAAGAATCCAAACACTATGCCCAGTAGAGCAAATACAATACTTATATTCGCCATCCTCTCAGCATTCCTCATAATCGTGTTCGAATCCCGTGAAAATCCATGCGCCTTTTCAGGAGTCAAAAAAGCTTGGTTGGCTTTACTCTCCTCATGAAACGCCAATTCACACGCTGCTTTCATGCGCTCTTTTTCGATACGCTTCGATTTTTCCCACTCTTTTAACGTTTCTTCGTCCATCTTAATCCAAATAGTTAATCACCGCTTCGGCCGCCACCGCGCCATCCCCTGCCGCCGTTACCAGTTGTCTCACCGACTTAGTCCGGCAATCCCCCGCCACAAACACTCCAGGGCAACTCGTTTTACAATCCTCCCCTGCCACAATATAACCCTTATCATCCAGTTCCATCAACTCGGCGAACATAGCCGTTTGCGGCTTCTTACCAATCGCCACGAATACTCCATCCGCTTCCAGGAATCGATATTTATCACCGGCGCGCACCTTATCACTATCTACCATTTTTACCTTAATTCCAGTAATCTTATCTTCACCCAACAATTCTTCTGGCACAAATGGAGTCACAAACTCCACGTTCTCACGCTGACGCAGTTTATTTACCAAAGCCTTATCTCCTCGAAATTCGTTTCGACGATGCACCAAATACACCTTCGAAACAATATCGGACAAATACAACGCATCATACAAAGCCGTATTGCCACCCCCGATTACCACCACTGGTTTGTCTTTATAAAACGCTCCGTCACACGTTGCACAATACGACACACCTTTACCAGTCAGTTCATCCTCTCGAGCTAAATCCAACTTCTTATCTTCTACACCCACCGCCAAGATTATAGCTCTTGCCTCATATTCACCATCTTCCGTCTTCACCACAAATCCATCATCAACCTTCTGGATTCCTTCAACTTCTTCCATCTCTATTTCGGCACCTAGTTCCATCGCCTGCTTCTGAATCTTTTGCATCAATTCCACGCCAGATACCCCCATATCGCCAGGCCAATTCTCAATAGTTAGTGTATTAATGATTTGACCGCCCGGCACCTTCCCTTCGAGTACTAGAACTGATTTTTCAGCGCGTCTAGCATAAATTGCCGCCGTTAGTCCTGCAATACCAGCACCAACTATTACCACATCATATTTCATACTACGCCACCAACTTCTCGAGTTTCTTCAGCGACTGCACTCCAACTGCGCGGTTCACTTCTTCGCCATCTTTCAACACAACGATACATGGTATCGACGACACGCCGTATTTCTCTGCCAATTCCTCTTGCTCGTCAATATTTACCGCCGTCACCTTAATCTCGGGATGCGCTTTCTCAAATTCTTCCATCGTCGGTTTCATCATCTGACACGGTCCACACCAATCCGCATAAAAATCCAATAATTCCATTATATTAACTCCTTTATTTTTATTTCGTATATACTCGCCATATCTCCTCCTATATTTCCTACCATTATAACATACAAAAACAACGCTCCCCCAAGCGTTGTTTGCATTTACCGATTACTCTTTTCGATTCTTTTTCGTTAGGAACATCGCACTTACCAAAGCCCCCATCACCATTACCGATGCACCAGTCGCAATTGCGCCACCAGTTGCACCAGTAAACACACCAGTGTCTGCAGTTGCCGGATTATCATCCTCAGCTTCCGGATCGGCAATGATAAATGTCGTTCTTGCAATCCCATCATCCGCAAACACAACAGCCAGAGCATGCTCGCCCAATGTCAATGAATTCAAATAATCTTCCGACAAAGTAATTATAGTGCTACCGCTCCTAGAATCATAATTCTCAGGGTCCACCAATTCACCATCAACATAAACCCTACCATCGTCTTCAAATAGTTCATACTCTGCATCAATCTCAAACTCTGCCGCACCGTCTACGCCACGAATATGTGTTTGTCCGGCCCCATTAATTACTTCATACACCTTCCTAAATCTCACAATCACCGTAACATTATCCGTCCCAGCAATCATCGTAAAGCGCCCACCAGAAACCTCGCTAGTCTTGTCCTCAGAATTTATCACGAAGCTCTCTAGTTCATATCCCTCATCCGGACTAATCGTCCAAGTTAGCTCGTCTTCTTCGACCGCCAAATCCCCAGGGTTAGTCACTTCGCCACCTTCTCCCATTATTACCGTCACAACCGATAATCTCTTCAGCCCGTACACAGGTACATCAACTGTAATCGGAGTGTAATTTGTCGATTCATCATTTTGGAGATACGCAGCAGGGAAAGTCTGCTCCCCAGCACCCACTACCGTATCAGGATTCGTCCAGGCAAACCCAACCGTTCTCTCACCTAGCTCAGTCAAGGTACAACCAGCAGCAATTTTTAGCCCAGCCGTCATTTCCGCAGGATTACCAGACGCAACCTTGTTAATCGTAAAGCTACCATCCGTACTATCAAAGTAATAATTACCACCGTCTACTGACTTTACGCTAAATGTATAATTACCCGCATTCTTAAAATCATCATGAGAAATCACATAATATTCACCAGCATTAAACGTCATACTTGAACCAGCAACCTCGCCAGTTACTACCGGTACCGGCTCCAAAGCTTCACCAGTGTAATCCTGCGCCGGTGCAGTGACCACTACATTATCTACCGGAGCTGGTATAATCTCGAAAGTGAGCCCAGTCAAACTACCAGCATAGTTTCCTTTCCCCGACACTGTTGCGCTTCCCGTTCCTCTATTAACATTATTTTCGTAGCTCATCTCATAATCAGTTCCGGCCGTCAAAGTAATTTCTTTAATTCCATCCCCATCAAGATCCACCTTCACAATTGCTTCAGGAGTTATCTCTGAACCATTATATACGTATGGGTTCAAAGTCAAATCCGCCGTTGCATTATCACCACCAAGCGTAAACGGTGTGATGGCCGCAGTTGCAGAATAAGAAGCATTCTTAACACAACTAGATTCATGCATGAAACAATAATTCGCAAAATTATCATCAGTCAAAGCCACCATGACCTCAACACTACGTATGGCAACATCTACGTCATTAAACAAAGCAGTTGCAGTATAGTCCGTATTATAGACAAGTGAGCTTTCGCTCAAAGCAACATTCATCACTGTCGCAACTGGAGTTCCATCGTAGACCTTATTCGACACAGTTGCATCAGTAACAGTAATCACCTTCTTTGCTACACTCACCGTATACTTAGCCGAACCTTCCGCATAAGTATCTGTTTCCGCCGCTGTCGCGACGATATCAGCATCACCAACACCTACTACGGTTACTTTACCACTATCGTCAACAGTCGCTACGGCTTCATTGGTCGAGCTGTAAGAGAGCCCACCGTCACCATCGGAAGTAGCAGTATAGGTAAAATCAGCATCACCATATGTCTTACTGACGGTCGTATTGGTTACGTCTGCGATGGTTACGGTTTGTTCTTGCTTTGCGACAATATCTATATCAGCAACCGCGACACCATCATAATTATTACAAGCATTCACAGCAACATGGACAGTATGACCAACTATGCCATCATTTTCACCGGAAATCTCAAGCACATAATCACAGTTAGTATCGCCGGCACTTTCGCAGCGTACTAGATTTTGACCGTCCACATTTACACTTACATCATTTGGAGTTAAGATACGACCTTCAACTAGCGAAGAAGGGACTGTTAGATTAGAATTATTAATTCCTTTTTTAGTAATGGTAAAGTCGAGAATTAATGGGTTTTCACCAGTAGTAAAGTTACCTGCGCCAGTAATCGCAACGTGTCCAGTACCGACCGCTTGATTATCACTATAGGATACATTGAAATCTTCTCCTTTAACCAAGGTCGATACCCCACCATGTATGTTTGCCGTAATTCTTACTTCTGGCTCAACGCCACTTGGCTCATAAGCGTATGTATTACCACCCAATAACTCTGCATTCTCCATCGTCAACATAAATGGCGAAATCGTCTTAGTCGTATCAAGATAATCTGGGCTGAGTGTATAGCGATTCACCGCATCACCGGTCAAAGTAGCACTTACGCGAATCGCCTTATCAACTCCTGCGTCCGCAGTCCCAAATGTACCCATCGCCGTATATGTAGGTGCAACTCCATTCCCAGGATTAGAAAATGTCACCGACGACACCGTCGCTTCAGTCGTTCCGTCAAAAGCCTTATCCATAATCACCGCACTATCAACCCCTATCGTTCGTTTTTCGACTCGAACTTGATAACAAAATGTCGCTTCCACATAATTATCCGTTTCTTCCACCCTTGCACAAATCTGTACAAAACCAGGCTCACCCACCTCAACTAAATCCGAATCAGGTATCGTACGTGCTACCGTACCAGATCCATCATCTGCTGGATGATAATCCACAATTGCACCATCACCAGTCGTCACCTCTTTTGTCACAGTAAACCTATCATCACCATAATACTTCACAATAGTATCAGTAATTGGATTACCTTGACCATCACGGAAAGTCACTACTGGCGTACCCTTCTCAGCCGGAGCATCATTCCGAGTCACCGTCACCGTTGCATCTACTACTACCCCTTCTTCATAATCGTCAATGCTCGTCTGCTGTACATATTCTATGTTTATTGGCAAATGATAAGTCCCAGCTGGAGTATCAGCGCTTACATTGTAAACCATTTCGTAAAGGTGATCACCTACACTGAATTCTACACCATTCGCAGCAGTTGAATATACATAATAAAACTGCCCGGTAGTTGAACTATTATCCTGACTATAACCATTTATCGCATTGCCTACGTTAAGAGAATCTATGGCAAAATAATGATTCGAATCATCAATCTCAGTCGTCGAAAATGCGCCCTGTGCCGCATACAATTTTCCAGATTGAGCTGCAGTCAGATTCACAGTCACTTGGGCACCAGAAGTCCCGTCAAGCTCCACTTCGCCAGAAGTCGAAAAAGACAACATCGTAGATGTCGTAGCAAATGCTCTCATAATACCAGTTATTGAAAAACAGCCAACCATCAAAACGACGGCCGCAATCACAACTCTACTATAAATTTTATGTCTAGTTATCATTTGTGCTCCTTTGATAAGTACATATTTTACCTTTACTATTATAATAATATCACACCATTACCATTTTTAACATAATAATTATGCATAATTAATAAATATAATTAAAACTTTCAACCATTTCTGCCGGAATTATTGCCTCACTAATAATACCAGGACCAAAATAATTCATTTCTCTAATTACTATTGACCCATCCTCGTTAATGCCAGTGACGACCCCAACATGCCCATAAAAACCTTCAGCAGATTGAAATACGGCTCCGACAACAGGCGTCTTACCCACTCCACGATAAGCATAATTAAAATGCCAAGTTTTTGCATTACGCCCCTCCCCACCAAGCACACCAAGCGATAACGGATCCGTAGCACGCCAATACCAGGCGTACCAAGTACATTGACCTCTAACGCCAGGATTTCCAATTGGAGTAGAACTATAAAAATTATAAGCTATGACCCTTACATTTTGACGTCCAACAGCCCCCTGAGAGCCAGTAGACGTATCCCAATCTAAAGCCTTGTAGTTCGGATTATTATCGGATAATAATGAATAATCAATCAATGCTGCATCTCGCGCCGTGACTGACCCATTATTATTTATATCCGCAATTAATAACTCTAAAGCACTTAAATCACTAAAGCTTATATTTTCACTTGATAATAAATAATATTTAACCTTAGCAGAATCTCTCGCATTCACTGTTCCCCTCATGTCTAAATCGCCTTTTAACACCACCGTTGCTTTCGTGCTATCTACGACATCAAAAGTAAACTTATATGTGTTTTCCTCTCCTTCTACAGCCATCGCAACTGCCTTTGAAAATGTCTCACCATCGTTGCTACTAACAATCACCGTACAGGCCTCTTTAGCCGTTACTTTAATCCCATCCTCGAATGCCATCACTTCGGCTACACCATTCGTCCGATTATCTATTTCGAAACTAGGTACCGCTGAAATCGCATCCGTAGCAAATACGCCATATTCATCGCAATACGAATTGTTGCAGAATTCAGCATCATTTAAATCAATCATTCCATAGCCATAATAATCATCTTTACCTTCCTCGCCTAAATCCACCACATGATTTCTAAGCAAAGCATTCACCTCACTTAAATTTAAATCTTTGTTGTAATTCTTCAATAATGCCACTGCCATCACCACATGTGGTGTCGCCACCGACGTACCGCTCGCAATTCCATTAATGCTTCTTATGTTAGTCCCAGGTGCTGCATAATCTATCATTGCATTGAAATTCGACCCCAAACTCTCCGACTCATCCCAAACTGCTCTTTCTAAACGTTGATCTAATGCTGCTACCGATATCGTATTGTCATAGCCTGCCGGATACATAATGTCCGAACTATTGGCATTTCCTGCCGCAGCTACCACTATAATGTTTTCTGCACTAGCCGCATCTAACGCTAATTTCTGGCTCGTAGAATAACTTGACCCACCCAAACTCAAATTAATCACATCAGCATCTGAATCAATCGCTTTATAAATTGCCGTATTGACATCCGACACGTAAACATCTTCCTTATCTCTAACTGTCCGAATCGCCATTATACTGGTCTGCTCCGATGTCCCCTCGGCAATCGTACCAGCAATATGTGTACCATGCCCAACTGTATCCTTCATAGCCTCCAAGCTATATGAATCAGATTCTACATCATACACCGTAAGTTCTTTAGATGGATAACTCTCCTGAAACCTGCCTACATCCAATCCCGTATCTATAATAGCAACTCGCACATCATTGCCATTACCACCCATCATTTGCAAACCTTTATCTATCCCCATCGTCTCAATTCCCCAAGAATTAAAACTAGCGAGTTCCATCTTTTCATTCTTCTCTACACTCACCACATTATCTTTTGCCAATGCCTCGTAAGCCAACTCTTTCATCTCGGATGTATCATACATTAAATAATACGTATGATTAGGTCCTTCCACTATTTCCTTCGCACCATGTCCATCTGGCTCACCATGGCTAATCACAATCAGCACATTATCATGCTTGCCATTAGCCATCATCTCCGTATACGCATCATAATACTCTTCCATAAACTCATCCGAAAGCTCTGCGACATTAATCAAATCATCACCAGCCACCTTCTCATCTCTACACATCAACCACCACGCACCACTAAGTGCACAAAGTACTAAAATGCCACAACTTATCAATCCAATTGTTTTTCCGAAAGCACTCTTATTCATATCGCAACTTCATCATCACCACTCTAAAGCTCTATGGTTCGGATTATCGATAGATAATATTGAATAATCAACTAACGCAGCGTCTCTTGCCGTCACCGTCCCACTATTATTCACGTCTGCAATCAATAATTCTAATGCAGACAAATCTAAGTGATTCGGATTATCACTCGACAGCACATAGTATTTTATCTTTGCTGAATCCCTTGCGTTTAATGCTCCACGCATATCCAAATCACCTTTCAATGCTACAAGAACCTCATCGTAATCACCCACATTATACGTATTAGTCCTTACGCCATCATCATCTCGCGTTGTCGCATAATTCACCTTAGAGTATTCATCTCCCCTCAAACCAATCACTACGCATGCCCTCTGCGCAACCAACGTCAAAACTTCACCTTCTACATGCACCTCAGCTTCACCGGCAGTTCTGTTATCTATTCTTATTTCGCTAGAATCGTCCGGCTGTGACACGTCTATTATTTCGCTCGTTTCTTCATCAATCTGAAAACCACCTTCACTATTGAAAACATCATCCTCACTTACATATTCTATATAAATCGAATGACCAGAGTATAAGCCTTCTTCATTTCCAGCGTAATGATTTGGTCTATCATTATCTATATCGGTTATATCAAACATTATAGTCGCTTGAGTCGCATCATCTATCGCTTCGTCATAATTAAGTGCATAGTCATACCCCGCATTAAGCTCTGCACCAGTCACGACTACCATATCATCGAGCTCGCTCAAATCTATATCTTCTGAGCGACCACCGTCTTCTCCATCGTCTTCTTCATGATAACCTTCGTAGCTCACCCATACTTTATATTGTTTGTTTTCCTCAAACCCAGCGCCAATCAAAGTTGCTGTTGCATTGACACCTCTTGCTAAACGGTATGATGCGCTGCTAGTCTGCATAAATGAATCGCTATCGGCATGGAATTTAAATGCTTCCAACTGCGGCGCGTCCGTAAATTGTAAGAAATCTTTTGACACTATTACGAGACCACCGTTTCTGGTAATAACCAAACTATACATCGAGCTTTCTGACGCATCATCTGGAACTCTCACATTAACCGAAAGTCCATCTCTATTTAACGAACTTCCCGGCATCACACCTTCTTCGATTTTCGTCCCTGCCGGAGCTGACCACCACGAGTCACCCGCATTACTGTTGTAGTACAATGCAAAATTATAACTCAAGTCTTCATCAAAGCCACCGCCACGATAATGCAGCACCGCATTTCGACTTCCGTCGAGCGACGACTTTCTCACAACCCGATAAGAACTCGTCATATACATTGCGCCACCCATACCATTACCGCCATCTGATGCACTGACGCTACCACCAGCATAAGTCATCACTGTATAAAGATACCCATTGTGCATGTAATACAAAGTACCTTTTCGCTCCAACCCGTTAATCTCTAAACTAAAATCATAAGACTTTTCATAACCCGAAGTGCTCCCACTCGGATCAAATTCCGGCAAACTCAGCACCAGGCCGTTCAACACGAAGGTCTTACCTTCGTTTAACTCTGCACCGGTTGCTGTAAAAGTAGCATTATATATATCATCATTGCCAGTAGCTACTTTTGCACGTACATCATAAACCGTCACATCATCATATCTCGCTCCAGTTGCCCTAATCCATAATGGATTGTCCTCATCATGGTATTTAGCGTTAATTACGTCAGATACTTCCTCGCCATTAATCGTATAGCCAATGCTTGCATCATAGCGTGGCAATTCTTCATCTTCATAATAATCTATAAAGAGACTATCACTCCTACGTTCCTCTCCGTAGTTCTGATATATAAAGAGTTGCGAACCATAGCCATAGCCCGCCCCAGTCGTGTTTATGGAAAAATTCAAATAAAGTGCCGAACTCTCACCTAGCCCATACCCAGCCGGGATTGTAAGAACCGCGCCCCTATTAAGTTCATCTCCGCTTATCGCAATAGGTTCATCAGAACTAACCCAAGCGTCCCCATTCATCGTGTATGAGAAATAATAATTCATTCCAGCAGCTGCCGACGTCGCATGTAGTGCTATGTCAATCGGCTGGACATCATTTGCTTCAAAAGTATATTCTCGCGACCCGTAATTATAACTATATGATGGCTCGATTTGCGTTCCACCCTGGCTAATAGCGTCAATTACAATATCGCCTAGTGGATGAAAATTCGCATCCGCCACCCTGAAATACATTGTCACACTTTTGTTATCCACGTAGTCAGAGCTATACAAATAAATCGATGCATTAACGTGCTTTTCAAGATAGTTCAGTTGCAATTCACTCGTGATGGTTTCCTCAGTGGAACTAGCCGTAAATGCACCGTAATTCCCCTCACCTATACCGTATGGATAATGTTTCCCCACTTCCAAGTTTTTAAACTTAACAGTTACTTCAATCGGAATATTGTAATCATTTATCGTGTATTCATTAAGTGTTTGTGGAATAGTTTGTAGCCCCTCGATAGTATTCACATGTCTCCCCACCTTATCTAGCACTACATCCACACCATCTTGCTGTACGGAGACTATCTCAATATCGCTACTGCCGACCTTATCTGGTCGAACTATTATGTTTTTTCCAACGCTATTATTCCAATTACTTTCACGAAGAGTTGCATCAATCACATACTCATTCGTTAAGTATGTATAACTACACCAAGGTTCATCTTGATTGTGATAGCATTCTATGCCATCACTCATATTCCAGGTATACGTATGCGGCTTCACATCTTCATAAAGAACACGTCCATTGTCTGCCGAAGTTAGCTCCGTTTCGTCAAAGACTATATAAGATTTGCCATCTTGCATGCCGTCGACCATCACGCCAAGCCTAACCGTATCACCAGTATTGGCTACATTAAAATAATAATTCCCAAAATCATACGTGTCTTCATTAAACAAATAATCATCCCACACTGGCACAAGTTCAACTTCATTTTGTTGTACAGACACTACTGTCAAAGTTAGACCATCCGCACCTTCCGCAATCCAGTTCGTCGGATCCCCAGGCAAAGCCCCTGTCGATTTCGACCCCCAGAGTCCAACCGTCGACCCCAGCATCATCATTAAAGCCAACAAAACCCCGCCCCATTTTAAGCTTCTATTTTTATTTCCCCCTTGCCGCATTTTTAACATAAATCCATACTCCTTATGCTCTAATTATAATGGTTTTCATTTTCTTTGTAAACATATTATTTATTACACAACGCCTCTCCACTACATAGTTGACAATTATTTCGTTTTATGCTACAATTATAGGACGTACCTTTGTGTTGCACATTAATAATATGGAGGATGGTTATGGAAACGAAAAAGAGAAGAATGACGCTCATGGAGTATTTGAAGAAAACCGACAAACCCAACAATTGCTTCACCGAAGACGGTGATTGCATCTATTTCCGCAGTCGACCTAGCGGACTGTGTCTTGTCATCGATAAAAACACATACTACACCGAGGTAGCAAGCGATACCGCAAATCGCGCTTTTCATTTAGCACCAAGCTCCGAATTGCGCTATTTCGACATGATGACGGTTAGCTACCGCTTGCCGCGCATTCCCAAGAACAGCAGTATTCGTATCGCACTTGGACGTTACTATGTCGCAGATGGACCATATTTCCAGCTGACAGAGCCCAAATATGCCACACATGCCCTGATTTTTGACATGCCACAATATCCAAACTACTATAAAATGGATACTTTCCTTAAACCCAAATACGACGGCCAGGAATACCACGACAATATTTTTCAGGTAATCCCGCGCGACAAAATCTTTGACTGGCTCAGCCAGCTCACTTTCATCGCGCAGACTGTCAGATGGGAAGAGGAAAACTTCCTGAGGCAGTGCCAGATCAGTTTCTTTAAACGCCTTGACGACTTCTACTGTCAAGCCTAAGACACGGCTCGGCAACCCTCGTCGCCGAGTTTCTATCCCCCTACCCAAATCCCCACCGCAAGGTGGGGATTTTTCACGTCATAGTTACTCGGGAGCAACTACACTTTATTAATCACCGGAATCACAATCGGCGTATGTCCAGTCGCATCAAACAAGATATGTGTAATATCTTCCTTGATTTCTTCCTTTAACACCTTCATTTCTGGGTCAGTCGCAATCGACTTATCTGTCTTCTGACGCAAATAATGCCGAATCTTCCCAATTAACTCTTCCGAATTATCCAAGTAAATAAACGCACGCGACACAATATCTGGCGTCTTCATCAGGTGTCCAGTCTTTTTCGATAAAGTCAGCACAATCACAAAGATCCCTTCGCGTGAAATATGAATCCTGTCTTTCACCACCGCCTCATGTACAGGCTGGTCTGCATCGTCAAATAGCTTATTCCCAGCATGAATCCGCCCTGCCTTGCGAATCGTCTTATCCGGCATTAGCTCCACAATATCACCATCATCCGAAATCAAAATCCGCTCCCTTGGAATCCCAATCACATTTTCCGCCATCTCTGCATTATGTTCCAACATGTAGAATTCACCGTGGTATGGCATATAGTTCGTCGGATGTAGTCTCGTCACAAAATCCACATGATCCTCATAATAAGCATGTCCAGACAAATGCAAAGGCCCAATATTGGTCAAATGCGTCTTGCCATTTTGAATCACCTGCGCCCCCTCGCGTAACAGCCCATCAACCGTATTCACCACATGTGGCTCATTCCCAGGAATTGGATTCGACGAAAACACAATCGTATCGGACGCTTTAATCTTAATGTACTTGTGCGCCCCAGTCACCATACGGTTCAGTACCGCGTTTAATTCTCCTTGCGACCCCGTGCACACGATACACACCTTCTCATCTGGTAACTTAATAATGTCTTCCATCTTCACAATCGTATCTTTAGGTACCTTAATCGACTTCGCACGTAGTGCCACTTCGACGTTATTAATCATCGAAAATCCAGAGAAAGCTACCTTGCGTCCTCGTGCCGCCGCTTCCTTCAGTATCAATTCAATCCTCGAAATCTGCGATGAGAAACACGAAATAATCACCCGACCATTCACATAATGATCCATCACTTTGCCCAGATTTTCACCCACATCGTATTCCGAATGCGGATGTCGCCCTGGTGAGTCGATGTTGGTTGACTCGTTCAGCATCAAATCAATTCCCTCTTTCGCCACAATCTCATCAATTCGCTCATAATCCGTCTGTGTCCCCATCGGCCGCTCTTCGTGCCTCCAGTCGCCCGATAGGTAAATCACCCCGTTCGGTGTCCGCACCACAATCGCCGTGTTGCCAGGAATCGAGTGCAAAGTATGAATAAACTCCACCGAAAAATGCTCCGACACCTTTATCTGTTCATGCTTAAACGGATCCACTGCAATATAGTTCATCTCTGGTGCATCTTCCAGCTCCGACATCTGTTTCTTAATCATTCCAATCGTAAAGTCCGTCGCATAAATCGGCGTCAGCTGCGAAAACTTCGGCAACAAATGCCGACACGCCCCAATATGATCCAAATGCGCATGCGTAAAACAAATCGCCTTCACCTTCGGCAAATTATCCTCTAAGTACTTTATATCTGGAATCAAATAGTTCACCCCAGGATAGTCCTCACCCGCGAACAACACCCCCATATCTACCACAATCATCTCCGATTTATACTCGATAATTGTCATATTCTTACCAATTCCGAATTCCCCCACACCCCCAATCGGGATAATTCGCACCGCTTCTGGATCAGTTCGCATCTGTTTCAACTTCGCATTCGTTACCTGCTCGCCGTTATAACCGTTATAGCGCGACTTGTTGACCGGTATACCGATAATATGCTGCGTCGCCTGCGCATTTACATCTTGCGAGAGCATTCTCTGATGATGCACCATATCGCCCTTTTTCGCCGACACCGACAGATTAACTTTACGCTGCTCAGCCTCCTGTTTTTTGGTAGTTTTAGCCGAATTCTTCACCTGCTTGGTCGACTTTTTGCCATTAGAAGCGTTTTTCGCCCCCTTTCCGGCCTTTTTAGCGTTAGCGCCCTTAGAACCCACTAATTTCGCATCCTTACCTCCAGGCGCGAAATTTGAGTTAAAATTCCGGCTTTGTGCTGCTTCAAACTGGTCCACTCCAGTCACGGAACTAGCTACATTCTGGCCCTGTTTCCCGTGCGATTCTTCAAATTGTTTTTTAATCTGTGGTAATCTTTCCGCCCTGGATTTTAAGAGCCGGGCACGCCTCTGTTCTTCACTTAAATTCATTTTTATCCTTTTTATTACAAGTAACTAAACAATACCTCTATTATACCAAATCCCTTGCATTATTTCAAGCCTTTTGCTATAATAGATATATACAGATTTGACCGACTCTTGCAATAGAGGCGGTTTTTTAACGAAAGGAATAATAATGGAAAACCTAGATCTAAAGCAAATGTCTGCCATGGTTGATATCATCGCGGAAGAAAAAGGCTTGCCCAAAGAAACAGTTTTAAACGTAATCGAACAAGCCATCGCCGCCGCTTGGCGCAAAGACCACGGCGATCGCGATATGAACGTTCGCGCCGTCTTAAATACCAAGACCGGCAAAGCCGATGTTTTTGTTACTCGTGAAATAGTCGAAGAAGGCGTAGCCTATAATCCTTCTACAGAAATCCCCCTAGACAAAGCAGAAGGTAAAGATCTCAAAGTTGGCGACACAGTCGAAGAGAAATTTGTCGTCACTGATTTCGGTCGCGTCGCCGCTCAGACCGCCAAGCAAGTCGTCATTCAACGCTTACGCGAAGCCGAAAGCGATGCCGTCCTCTCAGCCTTTGAAGACAAAGTTGGCACCATCGTCGCTGGCACCATCGCCCGCGTCGAACCAAGATTAGTCCGGGTCGACCTTGGCCGCGCCACCGGTATCATGCCACGCAGCGAACAAATCGACGGAGAATACTATACCGTCGGTAGCCGTATCAAGGTTCTTATTAAGAAAATCGAACGCGGCGACCGTGGTTCCAACCTCATCCTCTCGCGCGGCAGTGCAGAGTTCATCGAAGCATTATTTACACAAGAAGTACCTGAAGTTTCCAGCGGTACCGTCGAAATCAAAGGCATCGCACGCGAGGCTGGTCGACGCACCAAAATCGCTGTCGCTTCCACCGTGCCAGGCATCGATCCTGTCGGTACTTTCGTAGGTGGTCGCGGCATTCGCGTTCAAGCCGTCATGAATGAAATCGGTGACCGCGAAAAAATCGACGTCATCAACTGGAGTGACAACGCCTCCGAATACATCCGCGAAGCCCTCAGTCCAGCCGAAATTATGAAAGTCGACATCGATGGCAAAAAAGCCAAAGTCCACGTAGCCGAAGACCAACAATCTATCGCCATCGGCAAGCAAGGCCAAAATGTCCGCTTAGCCAGCAAGCTAACTGGTTATGACATCGACATCGTTCTTCAGACCCCAACCAAGAAGAAAAAGAAGCAAAACGTCGAGGATTCATTACTAAGCGCCATCGAGGAATCTAGCGAGTCAACCGAAGAAGACTCCGAAAAGTAAAGCAATCTAGTACAAACTCAATAATTATGCTATAATATAGCTAACCTAAACTGGGACTCGCCTAGAGCCCCAGTTTTCGTGCACCTTAAACGTTTAGAGATTTTTGAAGGGAGGGATAGAAAATGCTACAAGAAATATCAGAAAGAACGAGTCAAGAGAGCTTCACCATGAATCATGAGACCACTGACTTAGAAATGTTAAAAACCGGCAATCAAAAAATCGCTTGGGCATCCAAGCATATGCCAATCCTGAACCAAATCGTCGAAGAATACCGACCAAAACAACCGTTAAGACATCTCGTCATTGTTACCTCTATTCATCTGGAATCTAAGACCGCTTGCCTCGTTAAAGCTCTTGCTGATCTTGGCGCCATAGTTTACGCTACCGGATGCAATCCTCTTACGACTCAAGACGATGTCGCAACCGCCCTCAACAACAACCCCAATGTCTCAGTCTATGCCAAATATGGTTGCGACGAGTCTTCATATTGGGACTTCCTAGTTGAGGCGCTTTCACATCAACCTCATATCATCATCGATGACGGCGGAGATCTTGTCAAGCTTTTGCATAGCAAATGCGCAAAATACCGCAGTCGACTCATCGGTGGTTGCGAAGAAACCACCACGGGTATCAGTCGACTCAAAGCCATGCAGAGAAAAGGCAAGCTTCGTTTTATGATGTATGATGTAAATGACGCTGATTGCAAACACAATTACGACAATCATTATGGCACTGGTCAATCCGTTATCGATGGCATTCTTCGCACCACTAATCTTATCATTGCTGGCAAAACTGCCGTCGTCGCCGGTTACGGCGACTGTGGTAGTGGCATCGCACAACGACTCCACGGCCTTGGTGCCAAAGTCATCGTCACGGAGATTAATCCTATCAAAGCCTTGAAAGCTAATATGGATGGTTTTCAGGTCATGCGTATGGACGCCGCAGCAAGACGCGGTGATTTATTCGTGACTGCCACTGGATGTAAAAATGTCATCACAAAAAAGCATTTTAATGTCATGAAAAATGGCGCATTACTTGCTAATGCAGGTCATTTCAATGTCGAAATCGATGCGAACTTTCTTGAAAAATATGCCAACAGCCACTACGAAGCCAGAAAAAACATCGAAGCCTATACCCTGAAAAACGGTAAAACACTTTACCTACTTGCCGAAGGTCGACTTGTTAATTTGGCTTCTGCCGATGGCCACGCCACTGAAATTATGGACATGAGCTTTTCCATACAGCTCCTTGGCGTTATTGACATCGCCACTAACAGAGACTCCACAACAAGTCAGCGCAATTTGCCAGGATTGTATCCAATCCCGTCATACATCGACGAAAAAGTTGCTAAACTTGCTCTCAAAGCACAGGGCATCCGAATCGACAACTTGACCAAGGCACAACAAAAATATCTCGAAAACGGTTTCTAAAGCAATAGCCCGGGCAACCGGGCTATTTTCATATAAGAAAAAACCACCCGCGTTAACGAGTGGTTTTTTATAATTTGGCACCTTCCTAGTTTCCCGCATAGCAGTATAATCGGCGCGACCAGGCTTGACTTCTGTGTTCGGAATGGGAACAGGTATTTCCCTGGCGCTATGG
>CAMNPZ010000001.1 GCA_946548715.1 uncultured Candidatus Saccharibacteria bacterium | reverse complement strand
ACCTGTGACCTCGTCTACGTCAAAGACGCGCTCTAGCCAACTGAGCTAACCGCCCATGACGACAACTTATGGTGAGCCGGGAGGGGCTCGAACCCTCGACACCGGGCTTAAAAGGCCCGTGCTCTAACCAGCTGAGCTACCGGCCCATAGAGTTGCCGATTTTGTTAATGGTGGCACCGCTCGCGTATGCGACGGTTGCCTACTTTTTGAATGCGAAGCATTCTGGTGGTGGCGCCGACTGGACTTGAACCAGTGACACAAGGCTCTTCAGGCCTCTGCTCTACCAACTGAGCTACAGCGCCATATATTGTATTATATCATATAATTTGGTTTTGCGCACAAAAATCCCCTCCATGAGGAGGGGAAATTGTTGTTGTAAGCCTATTTCTTCTTTGTATTATCGGCGATTTCTTGGGTGTTGTGCCAAATCATGATGAACATCATGGTCATTTCGTAGACGATACGAATTAGGACTGGACCAAGGACAAGGGTGAGGAAGAATAGCAAGACACCTGCACCGCCTAGCGTCAAATATGTGAATGAAAAGAGAACAATGAAAATGGTCGCAATATAGTAAACAACCTTCAAGATAGGCTCAATCCACATGACTTTGAAAGAAAGAAAATCTTTAAGCCATTTGGCGAATTTGCCTTTGGGTTCAGTTTTGCTTTTGACAAAGAGGAAGTATACAAGAATACCGCCAACAATTGCTAGAATAGCAGCGATAATTACCCAAATACCGGCGCCTGCTAGGTCGCTAGTGCTTGGACCACGGTAGCTGCTACTACTACTGTTTAATAATTGATAAAAGTCAGAGTCTGACATAATATAACTCCTTTGTTTAATATTACCTTAATTGTAGCATAAATAATTTTGTTTTGTAAAGTATTTACCTGTGGAAAAGTTGTTATGCTTGGGGTAAATGGTAAAACATTGTATAATATTTATTATGAATAGAGTGCCATTGGCGGAGAGAATGAGACCCACTAAATTATCTGAGGTAGTGGGACAAGATGAGATTATTGGTAAGGGGAAAATTTTGACTGAGATTGTAAAGAAAGGCGAACCAGTGAATCTGATTTTTTGGGGTCCACCAGGGACTGGCAAGACGACTTTGGCAAGAATATTGGCGCATGAGTTTAAGGCGGATTTTGTGGAGATATCAGCGGTGACGGCTGGAAAGAAAAATGTTGAAGAGGTGGTGGAGCGAGCAAAGTTGAACTGGAATCTGAAAACACGAACGGTGTTATTTGTAGATGAAATTCATCGGTTTAATAAGGCGCAACAAGATGCGTTTTTGCCACATGTGGAGTCGGGGTTGATTACCTTGATTGGTGCTACAACTGAGAATCCGTCGTTTGAGGTGATATCGCCGCTTTTGTCGCGGTCGCGTGTGGTGGTGGTGCAGCCATTGTCGAAAGCGGCAATTATCAAAGTTCTAAAGCGGGCTTGTAAAGAGGAAGGAGTTATTGTCGAACACGAGGGGGTCCGGAGCGCGGCAGCGCGAGGGGTAGCGCCGGCCGCCCGTGGCGACGGGCCGGCCGGACGCGCCCCGAGTGTCGACAATAATCCTTCTATTTCGAAAGATGCTTTAGAAATGATTGCTGAGTTTTCGGGAGGGGATGCAAGATCAGCGCTCGGGGATTTGGAATTGGCGTTGTCGCTATCGAATGAGGTGGATGAAAAGATAGTGGAAGAGGCAGTGGGACGAAAACTGCCTGGATATGACAAAAAGGGCGATAACCATTATGATACAATTTCGGCGTTTATCAAGTCGATGCGCGGATCGGATGTGGATGCGGCACTTTATTATCTTGCAAGAATGGTGGAAGCTGGGGAAGATCCTAAGTTTATCGCGCGTAGAATGGTGATATTTGCATCGGAAGATATTGGGTTGGCTGGGAATGGCGCACTGTCGCTTGCGACGGCGTGTTTTCAGGCGGTAGAGAGAGTGGGGATGCCAGAGTCGGGATTGATGTTAGCGCATACAACGGTAGCACTTGCGATGTCGAAAAAATCACGGGCGACGACTGATGCTTGGTATAAGGCTTTAGACCTAGCACGTAAGACGCGAGGTGAACCTGTGCCGGTGTGGTTAAGAAATGCACCAACAAAGCTAATGAAAGATTTGGGCTATGGTAAAGGTCAGAAATGGGAGGCGGGGTTCCATTTGGATAAGAACTATTTGCCGGATAGTATTAAAGACGAGAAATTGTTTGGTTAATTCTTGAGACCTTCGTCGAAGTAGGCTTTAACGTCTTCCCAGGTACCGTCTAGCGTAAAGCCAGGTGGGGAATAACTATTGAGTTTGAAGGCGGGGAGGCCACTGACTAGTTTGGCAGTTTTGGTGGCACGTTCTTGGATTTCGGTGAGGGGTTCGTCGTTTTTGACGCAAGTTGCAAATTCTTCGTCAAGGTCAATTTTTTTGCCAAGGTCGATCCAGTATTGTTTGTCGAGCTTAGCCATTTTGGAGAGGGCTGACTTACCGGATTGCTTGAAATAATCGTTCCAAATGGTGGTGATGGCTAAATTATAGTAATCCCAGAATTTGCCTTGATTGCGAGCACAGTAGGCGGCGGTAGCGGAGTATTTGGAATTGACGGGATTGGACTCGCCGTATTCATAAAGGAAATCAGAGAGGCGGAGTTCGAAGAAAACATCGTTGTCTTCGAGATATTGCTTGAATTCTTCTTCGTGTTCGATAATGGCGTTTTCGAAGGCTACACAATAAGGACAAACGATGTCGGAATAGACGACGAAATAGTTTTTGGCTTCGGGGTCGCCGAGGGTCATGGTTGCATCCCAGACTCTTTCGCTATTACTTGGCTTACTGTTCATGCTAGTAATGATAGCGGCAAATAGTACGATGACTATAGCCACGATACCGGCTATTCTAGCTGCTTTTTTCATTTGGCTCCTTCTTTCTTATTGTCCTTGGCGGCATGGCGTGCAAGGAATTGTTCATTAATAATTGTAACATAGGTTTCTTCACCTAGGCGCTTGATTGATAGAATTGCAATAATAATTGCGAGCCAGGTGACAACAGTAGAGATGGTGCCGGCGATTGAGAGGCTGCCGGTTGAGAAAATAGCGCCTATTAGAGGAGTGATTAAAGTAGTGCCACAGGTGGGGCAACCGGCGCCAAGGGCAATGAGGCCAGTAATGATGCCGGCGCTTTCGAGATTGGCGGTGCTTTGTTCTTTTTTCTTTTTCCAGAGTAGGACAATTAATCCGATTAGGATGCCTTGTAATAAGGCGATAAAAAAGACCGAGAGCCAGTCTAGAAAAGGTTGGTTGATGCTAAATATGCCGAGCAAACAGTTCCAGATGATATTAATACTACCAGAGAATCCTTGCAATCTCATTAATTCAAACTTGGTAAGACCACCGGATAGTAGATTCATTAGTAAGCCAAATAATAGAAAACTTGGGATAAAACCGTACCAAAAACGTTTTTCTTTAGTGGCGAGTAAGATACCCTTGCCAGCTAAAATAAAGCCGTCTAGCCATTTCCTCCAATTCATAAAATAATTATAACTATTAATAATACTTTGTCAAGTTCGCGGTGTTCGGTTTTTGGTATTTGACCCCTGTTGGAGAGGGGCGAATAGGTAAAAATGTTATGACATGAAAAATGCAAAAAAACAAGGTTGACAATGAATGCGGCTATGCTAAAATGAGGATAGGTTCGGGTTAGGTCCGACGTTGAAAGTAACCAGAGCCTGCGAAGTATTTGAATATTTCATTGTGGTGGGAGTGTGTAGTTGTTTTGGCTAAATACTTTGTCCATCTAGAAATTGTTGATAAAAGCTCGTTTGGTCGAGTTTTTATTAATTTTTGAGAAATTATGATATAATAGTAAGCATGAGGCTTTCGAAAAGAATCGGAAAAGCTTTGATGGCATTTGGTGCTATTGTTTTGATGCTTTTTTTCGCTTTTTTTACTAGAACAAGGACTATCGCTACGTTTGCAGATGGGAGTGAATCAACAGCCAAAGAAGTAAGTGCTGCGAAGTTTGTTTCCTTTTTTGTAGATGGTGAAAAACTAACCGTAAAGACTGAGGCCAGGACGGTTGGAGAAGCTTTACAAAGGGCTGGTTATACTGCTCAGCAAGGAGATATCGTGGAGCCCGCTCTTGAAACAGAAATCAATGCAGATAACTATTATATTAATATTTATCGAGCCAGACCGGTTATTATTAAGGACGGTGTAACTGAAAAATACTTGATGACGGCGAGCTATGATCCGATGGTAATTGCAAAACAGGCCGATTTGACGGTGTATGACGGTGATGAGCTAAAACTGGTGACGAATACTAGTTTTTTGGAAACTGGGGTTGCAAATGTCTATCAGCTGACACGCAACGGTGGTAGAACGATTACGGAGGAGGTTGAAATACCATTTACAGAGGAGACCGTGCGTGATGCAAATCTTGCGAATGGCCAGTCCGAGGTGAGACAATTAGGCGAAGTGGGTATGAAACGAGTTTATTACAACGTGAAATATGTAAATAACGTTGAAGTGGAACGTGAGATTGTGAAAGAAGAAGTGGTGCGCGAACCAGTGGCACGAGTAACGGCAGTGGGTGTGAAGAAATCTTTGCCTCCTAATTCGGAAACTTGTGCAAATTGGGCGAGACAGGCTGGAGTGTCTGAGGCAGATTTGTCTGCGGCGATTGACTTAATTTATCACGAAAGTGGTTGTAGGGTAGATGCGACGAATGCTTCATCTGGTGCATATGGCATTCCGCAAGCTTTGCCTGGTAGCAAGATGGCGTCAGCGGGAGCGGATTGGCAAACAAATCCGGTGACTCAGATTCGATGGATGGCTGGCTATGTCAATCGGTATGGGGGTTGGCAAGGAGCGATTAATTTCTGGTACGCGCATGGTTGGTACTAAAAAGAGCTTGGGGCAGCATTGGCTGAAAAATCGAGAAATACTAGACGAAATTGCTGATTTGGCGGCTAATGGGAGCGCGGAGAAATCTGCCGATAAAACTAAGCAAGTTCTATGTATTGAAATAGGTCCGGGGCTTGGGTTTTTGACTTCGTCGCTATTGAAGCGATTTGAAAAAGTGATAGCGGTAGAATATGATGATAGATTGGCAGAAAATCTACCAAAATCATTTCCTGGTAAGAATTTGGAAGTTGTGAAAGGGGATTTCTTACAATATGATTTAGGAGCGGTAATGGGACCATACACCGTGGCTGGTAATATTCCATATTATATTACGAGTCCAATTATCGAGAAAGTATTGATGGCGCCGAAGCGACCGGAACGAGTGGTACTATTGATTCAAAGAGAAGTAGCGGAGAGAATCGTAAGCGAGAAAGAGACTCCGTTGTCGCTTTTTGTGAAAAACCGAGCTAAGGTCGTGGCGGGACCTGTGGTTCTCGCGAAGGAGTTTACACCACCACCAAAGGTGGATTCTGAAGTAATAGTGATGGAGCCACATGAACCGATGGTTTCCGAAGAGGTTTTTGGGTTGATTCGTCGGGGTTTTGCGGCGCCACGCAAGAAACTGTTTCATAATTTGGCAGGGTTGAAGACTCGAGAAGAGTTACTTGGGATTTTGCTAGAGTTGGGGGTTTCGTCGGATGCGCGACCGGGGGATTTGGATTTGATGGCGTGGCAAAAATTGTATGATGTACTAAAATAGTGTTATAATGACAGTATGTTAGATGTGAAGTTTATTAGGGAAAACTTGGAGTTGGTTGAGAAGTCGACTCGAGAAAAGGGGTATAAAATCAACATTAAAGAGGTGCTTGAACTGGATGACGCGAGGAAGGAGGTGCTGTCTAAAGTTGAGGCATTGAGGCAAGAACGAAATGAAATTGCTGCCAAGATGAAGGGCGGAAAGCCGGCGCAGGAACTTATCGAAAAGGGTAAGGCTATTAAAGAACAACTCGCGGTGGTGGAAGCGAAATTATCGGAAAAAGAACAGGCGCTGGAATCATTGATTAAACAAGTGCCGAATGTGATTTTTGACGATGTGCCATTAGGTGGTGAAGAATGTTCGGTTGAGGTGAAAAAATGGGGTAAGAACCATGAAAAAGGAGTAGACCATCTGGATTATGCGGTCAGTCGCGATTGGGTGGATTTTGAGCGGGGCGCGAAAGTTGCAGGTGCGAAGTTCTACTACCTGAAAGGCGAATTGGCATTACTTGAAAATGCGCTATTGCAGTATGGATTATCTAAGGTGCTTGAATATGGCTTTACCTTTATGACGGTTCCAGATATGGTGTCGTCGAAGGTCCTGGAGGGGTGCGGGTTTAATCCACGAACCTCAGAACAGTCGGATGAATACTATATCGAGGGTGAGGATCTTGCGATGATTGCGACCGCAGAGATGCCACTAACTGGCTATCATATGGACGAAATTATCGATGAAGATAAGCTGCCACTATTATACGCTGGTTATTCGGCATGTTTTAGAAAGGAAGCGGGAGCTTACGGCAAGTATACGCGAGGGTTATTCCGGGTGCATCAATTTAATAAGCTAGAGATGTATGCGTTTTGTTTGCCTGAGCAATCAAAAGAGATGCATGAGAAGATTCTGGCAATAGAGGAAGACATTTGGCAGGGTCTGGGCGTGCCATATCACATAATCAATATTGCGGCTGGCGATCTTGGGGCGCCGGCGGCAAAGAAATATGATATGGAATACTGGTCTCCAGTGAACAAAAAATACCAGGAAATTACTTCGTGTTCAAACTGTACAGATTTTCAGGCACGAGCAGTGAATGTGAAAGTGCGGCGTAAAGATGGCACGGTAGAATACGTACATACTCTGAATGGTACAGCGATTCCATTAGCGCGAGCGCTAGTGGTGATGTTGGAAAACTTTGCGGTTGAAGGTGGAAAGTTTAAAGTGCCGGAGGTATTGCAACCGTACCTAAATGGCAAAAAGGAGCTATAAATGATAGACAAAATTGAAATTACAGGTAACGATTATAGAGTTGATGACTCTCTTAAGAAATATGCACAAAAAAGATTAGGAAAGTTGGACAAGTATTTACCGAAACAGTCTAAGAAAGACATAGTGTGTAAAATGGTAGTGGAAGAAATTGGCAAAGGCAAATCTGATAAATATGAGATTTCGGTTGCAATGGAGTTGACTGGTGGGAAAGTGATTGCGGCGAGAGACGAATGTACGAATGTATTTGCAGGAGTAGACTTAGTAGAAGCGAAGCTGTTGGGTCAAATCCGAAGATATAAATTGGAAGTTCAGCCTCATCGACAGAAAAGAAGCCTAAAATCCCTCTTTCGAAAGAGAGGATAATATGATACAATGGGGGGAAATAATTCTGTTTGGAGGCTAATAAGTGAAAAAGACTGATAAGACAAAGGGTCGGGCAAACCATGTAAAACATGAAAAGAAACCTACTGATAAGTTGGCGGATAAGACTGCGTTAACTAAGTTTTTGCAGGGAGTGTTTGGTGATGCGCAAAAGAAAATCTTGAAGCGATTATGGAAGAAGGCGCAGGAAATTACGAAGCTGGAGCCGAAATATGAGGCGATGAGTGATGAGGAATTGCGGGCCCAGACGGATGTCTTCAAAGAAAGAATAGACAAGGCTTTAAAGCAGGTGCGTGAAGAGGTGGCGACGAAGCCGGTTGATGGCAAGAAAAAGCACAATAAAAAGAAGGTAGTCGCTGATGATACAAAGATACTCAATGAGATTTTGCCGGAGGCTTTTGCGGTGGCAAGGGAGGCTGCGAAGCGGGTGCTCGGAATGAGGCCGTATGATGTGCAGTTAATTGGTGGTATGGTATTGCACGAAGGTGCAGTGGCCGAGATGAAGACTGGTGAAGGCAAAACTTTGGTGGCACTACTTCCGGCATATCTTAACGGTTTGACTGGTCGTGGCGTGCATGTGGTGACTGTGAATGATTATTTGGCACAGCGTGATGCGGGATGGAATGGCCCAGTGTATGACTATTTGGGACTTTCTGTAGGTGTGATTATTAATGAGGCTTCGTTTATTTATGATGCGGAGTATGAGAATGAAGATCACGACGATGAGAGGTTCCGACATTTGAAGCCTTGTACCAGGAAAGAGGCATATAATGCAGATGTGACTTATGGTACCAATAATGAATTCGGGTTTGACTATTTGCGCGATAATATGACATCTGAGGTGCAGTATTTGAGGCAGAGAGAATTGAATTTTGCAATTGTAGATGAGGTGGATTCGATTCTGATTGATGAAGCGAGAACTCCATTGATTATCTCGGCTCCAGCTGGTGATAATCCGGAACAGTATTATCAGTTTGCTAAGGTGGCAGAGAGGTTGGTGCCGGAGGATTATATTTTCGATGAGAAGAGACGTTCGGTGACTTTGACGGACAAGGGTATCGAAAAAGTGCAGGAGATTTTGGGGGTCGACAATCTATATTCGACTAAGAACACGCCACTAGTGTATCATTTGGAACAGGCAATTCGAGCCGAAGTGGTCTTTAAACGTGATAAGGATTATGTGGTAACTAATTCCGGTGAAGTGATTATTGTGGATGAGCATACCGGCCGGTTGATGCAGGGGCGGCGCTATAATGAAGGGCTGCACCAGGCGATTGAAGCCAAAGAAGGTGTGGCAGTAAAACAAGAATCAATGACGCTGGCGACAATTTCGTTTCAGAATTTCTTCCGGTTGTATAAGAAATTGTCCGGAATGACTGGTACGGCGTTTACGGAGGCTGAAGAATTTCAGCAGATTTATGCACTTGATGTAATCCAGATTCCGCCGAATAGGCCGATCGCTCGTGTAGATAAGGATGATTTGATTTATAAGACGAAGGCGGCGAAGTTGAAAGCAATTGCTGAAGCGATAAAGAAATACCATGAAAAAGGCCAGCCGGTACTTGTAGGCTCTGGTTCAATTGCGAATAACGAGGAGATTGCGCATTACTTGGATCAGTACGGACTGCCTTACGAGATTTTGAATGCAAAGAACAATGAACGTGAGGCGGCGATTATCGCAAAAGCAGGCGAAAAAGGCGCAATTACACTCGCGACTAATATGGCAGGACGTGGTACTGATATTAAGTTAGGCCCAGGTGTGAAAGAGCTCGGCGGGCTGGTGGTGATTGGTTCGGAGCGGCACGATTCGAGGCGGGTAGATAATCAGCTACGTGGTCGTGGTGGGCGTCAGGGCGATCCGGGTACGACGCAGTTCTTTGTATCTTGCGAGGATGATTTGATGCGAATTTTCCAGGGTGACAGAGTAAAAATGTTGATGACGCGATTGGGTGTGGCGGATGATATGCCCATTCAGACTAAATCAATTTCGAAGACTTTGGAGGCTGCACAAAAGAGGATTGAGGGATTTAACTTTGATTCGCGGAAAAATGTGGTGCAGTATGATAATGTGATTAACCGACATCGTAAGGTGGTGTATATGATGCGTCGGAAGATTCTGGAGGGCGAAAACATTGAGCCGGAAATTAAACGTTTGATGCGCGATGAAGTGAAGATGCTGACTGAGTTTTCGTCACGAGTAAATAAGCGATTTGATGATGAATTCAAGGCAGTATTTGATTTTGATGATGATTTGATTCATGGCATTGGCATAATGCGCAAAGAAAAAGATCGTGAAAAGCATGCTATGGAAGCAGTGGAAGAAGCATATTCTAAGCAGGAAGAGAAGTTTGGTGCCGAGACGATGCGTAAGGTTGAGCGTGAGGTGTATCTTAAAGTGCTAGATACTTTGTGGATGCAGCATTTGGAGAATATGCAACATTTGCGCGAAGGGATTCATTGGCGTTCGGTTGGCCAGAGGGATCCATTGGTAGAATATCGTTCGGAGTCGCAGAAGTTGTTTGATGGTTTGCAGCGGAATTTACGAGAAGAAGTTTTGAAAATTTTGCTGACAATTACGCCTTCTGAGGCGGCGTCCGATAATGCGATGGATGGAGAAGAATATGAATCCGAGCTTACCAAGATGGCAGAGTCGCAAACCGAGAGAGGTGTTAATGAGATTTCCAAGGGTGAGAAAAACTTGGATGATGAGTTCAAGAAACCTTCCCTAGCTAAGGCCCCGATGAAGAAGAATTCGAGTAAAAAGAATAAAAACAAACGCAAGAAATCAAAGGGGAAGCGAAAGTAAAAATATACTATATATTATACCATACTTTCGATAATTTGTAAAGATGAAGCATGCGGTAGAGGAGGTTACGCTAAAGAATGGTGCGAAGGGGCTACTGATTGATGTTCCTGGAGCTAGCGTGATGTCCACAAAAATTCAGTTTCGAGCAGGGATGTTGTATGCGCGAAATAAATATGTATATGAAATACCACATGTAGTTGAGCATTTGGCGTTCGGAGCGAACGCAAAATTTAAAGACGAGCAGGCGTTTGAGGCGGAGTTTACTAAGAATGGAGCTTACCATAATGCGTGGACGTCGGATGTGTCGGTGTGCTATGAAACGGAATGTGCGGATTTTGAGTGGAAACGCATTATGGAACTTCAGCGTCTTTCGATAGTGGAGCCGAGGTTTAACGAAGAAGAACTAAAGTCGGAAAAAGCCAATATTAGGTCAGAACTGACTGGATATATGAATGATTATTATCGCTTGTTGTGGCCAAGAGTGCAGCAAGCCGTGGGCGAAGATGTACTGGCGTTGCCGGAGAGATTGGAAACGATACGTAATATTGAGCTTAAAGATATTCGTGAGCACTACAAACGAACACATACCGCAAAGAATATGCTATTTATTATTGCGGGAGCTCTGAAGGGGCGAAAGCATCAGATTGTGCAGATGTTGAATGATTGGGGGCTACGAGAGGGGGAACGTTTTGATGTGCCAAATGCGGAATTACACAAGGGTTCGGCAGTGTCAATTCGGCGTAAGGATGCATCAAATATTACATTCGGGTTTTCGTTGGTGGTTCCGAGATGGCTCGAGCCAAATGAAGTGTTTGCGATGGGTTGTTTGAACCATATTCTGAATGGTACGACTAATTCGCGGATTTTTGGGATGGCACGTAAAAATGGATTGGTATATGGCATGGGGTCATCCGTGGCGGCGAATCCGCATAATTCGTACTGGGATTTCGATGGCGAGGTGAATGTAGAGAACGCGAAAGCACTGTTTGACCTTATTCATGTGGAACTCGCTAGGGTACTAGAAGGGGATATTTCAGATGAAGATTTCGAGGCGGCAAAGTCATATGCGCTAGGTCGTTTTCAGATGGGAGCACAGACGCCTTCACAGATTGCGGATCATTATGCTGAAGGGTATTTCGCTAATGGCATGATAGTGAAATATGATACAATACCAGGATTGATAGGAGCAACTAAGAAGTCGGATATGATTGAATTGGCGCGAGAATTTGTGGGGTCTGACGTTAGAGGGTTTGCCGCGGTGTCGTCGGTTGAAAAAGCATTGATTACGACATTGGATAGCAGTTTAAACTTCTAAAACGGCAATTTGTTCGCTAAAATGCTCACAAATTGCTAATTAGAAGTTTAAACTGGTCTCCGCGGTCGTAGACGTTTTTGAACATGTCAAATGAGGCGGCAGCTGGGGACATCAGGAGAATGTTATCGCGGTCGGTGGTGGCAGATTGGCGAGCTTTGGTTAGGGCCTGGTTGACGGCATCTTCTAGCGATTCGACAAGTGTGAAGCGACTGTCGTGGAATTTCTTGGTTAGTTCATGCCCAGATTCACCGATGAGGATGATGTTTTTGATTTGGGGGGATTTGAGGAGCTCGTAGAGCTCGGGGAGGTCTTGATAGTCGGTCTTGTCGCGGCCACCGACAATGATGGTGAGATTGGTATGTTTAAAAGAGTCGATTGCTACCCGAGTGGATGAGAGATTGGTGGCGAAATTGTCATCATAGATTTTGATACCATCTATGTCGCGGAGGTATTCGAGACGATGCGGCAGACCTTTAAAACTGCTCAGCCCTTCTAAGATGGCTGTTTGTTT
Source organism: uncultured Candidatus Saccharibacteria bacterium (assembly GCA_946548715.1). GTDB lineage: Bacteria > Patescibacteriota > Saccharimonadia > Saccharimonadales > Saccharimonadaceae > Nanosyncoccus. Next base: position 67,487 of record CAMNPZ010000001.1, on the reverse strand, counting down.
GGTTCTGAGATATTCATCTGGTGAGATATTGTAAAAACAGGCAACGGCGGCTATGGCGGCCATGGCGTTTTCTTGATTGTGATGTCCGGGGAGCTTGACGGAAGATTGAATGACTTTTTCTATATCGTCAAAATCGTTAAAAGGGTAGGCGACTTTGATAGCTTTAGAGGATAGGGCTATTTTGGAGGATTCTGTATTGTTGCGGTTAAAAATAAGGTAATCTTGATTGGACTGATACTTGGTGATATTGGACTTGGCGGCTAAGTAATCTTCGTAGTCCTTGTGGACATTGAGGTGGTCTGGCTCGAGATGTCCTAGGATGGCAATATGGGGGGATTTTTGCAAATCCCAGAGCTGGAAGCTGGATAGTTCGTAGATGATTATAGAGGTAGGTCTCAGGCTATCGAGAATGTCGAGAGCGGGAATACCGATATTGCCAACAAGGTGGGCGTCTTCGTGATGGGCGTCTAGCAACGATTTGACAAAAGAGCAGATGGTGCCTTTACCCTTAGTAGCGGTGACGCCAATAATGGGGCATGGACAATGATTGAAGAAGTATTTGGTGATGGAGGTTTCGTTGGCGAGGTGAAGGGGCGGGACGGACGGGCTGCGAAAAACATAATCATATTCTGAAAAATCATGTTTCTGAATATCTTCTGGGGCGAAATCTTGAAAGATGTCGAGCTCGGGATTTTGTTGATGAGCTTTGAAGTATTGTTCTGCGGACTGGCCTTCTTTGCCGTAGCCAAGTAATGCGATTTTCATGATTTGATATTACTATATATCACTAATAAAATCAACGCCAAGGTTGCGTGATTAATAGATAATTGTTCAATTGACCATTATGCATTATAATAATAAGCATGATGAACAAGTTGCTTTTGAAAAAAATGGCTTTGTTTTGTTTGATGTGTGTAGTGTGTTGTGCGGGTTGCTGTCAGATGGTTTTTGCTGAACAATCGTGTGGTGGTGCTGAAACGATTTTATTGTCTTGCGATGGCGATAAAGGCGTGTCTCATATACTGAGGTTGGTTTTGGATGTTTTTTCTATCGGAGTTGGAATAATCGGTGTTGTTGGGATTAGCTGGGTTGGAATACAATATATGAGCTCAAAGGATAATACAGAAGGTGCAGCGAAGGCGAAGAGGCGATTTTTTGAACTGCTGATTGGTTTAGGGTGCTATGTATTGTTATACAGTGCGGCCGCGTGGTTGTTACCTGGTGGATTGTCGGACGTGATTATTCCTCAAGCTGAGAGCAATAAGGGAGGAGCAACTGGAGGGACCGCTTCGTCCTCTCAAACTGCATCTGGCGCTGGTGGCTCCAAGTCGACATCTTCTTCGACGTCTTCTTCGGGGTCTTCTTCGGGGTCTTCTTCGGGGTCTTCTTCAGCGTCTAAAAATAAGGCCACAGTGACAGTCTCCGAAAAGAACCGTGCAAACATGATTCCTATGAAGAAGGGTGGCAAAAATGTGACCATTGTAGGTGATTCGATTACTTTTAGAACGTTGAGAGCGGGTAGTTTTAGTAAGAGATTTGGAAGAGCTAATATACAGTGTCAACCCGGTAAACGAACTTTTAATGACGATCGGGCAAATGGTGGGCCTGCTAGTAATGGCGGAAAATCTGGTAGGACTATCATAAATGAACTAATTCGTAGCAAAAAACTGCGAGATATAGTTGTAATAGCATTGGGGTCAAACGACCGTAGATCATCGGCTTTGACTGCGCAGGCGTTGCAAAGTTTGATTGATACTATCAATAGGGATGGGCGCCATAGTATTTATTTTCTGACTAACTATAATTATCATAAGAATGGTGATAGAGGGACGTTTAGAAAAATAAGCTATGGTAAGAATAATCAGGCTTTTAAGGCTGTTCAAGCTAACAACAATAATGTGATGGTGATTGATTGGGCAAGAATAGCGAGCAAGAATCCTAACAAATATATGGTGGATTATGTGCATCCTAAAGACGGTGCTGGTACGGATTTGTTCGCCGAAACAATTTATCGTGGCTTAACTGGTGAATAACCGAGGAGAAAAAGAAATGAATAACGACATCACGACGGAACAATTTAGTAGCTTCGAATATGATGCAGAGATGAATAGTTTTTATCCGAAAAAAGATAAACGCGGAGCAAAACTTCTTAAAATGGTTTTTATTGTTATCGGAGTTCTGTTTGTGATCGGAGTGGCTATTTATGCAATTTGGAAACTGTCTGTCCGACGGGAAAACACTATGGCATTGCAGTTATATTCGGAATTGCAAGAGGGTGTCTCTATGGGGCGGCTAGAAGAAAAAATCATGGGAATTGATAAGGATGCGGAATTTGAAGTTGATTCTTATGGAGATGGGTTTGCGAAAATTGGTCAAGATGAATATATTTTATTCACATGCGACTTGGGGATAGGCGAAGAGGAAAATTCTGAAGATGCAGTGGAGGAAGATTCTGTTTTTGAGAACGAAACAGCAGAAGAAACATCGGGGGAAGATGTGGAAGACGAAGAAGAATTGGATGATATGGAATTAGAGGCGCAAGGCACCTATTTGCCATTTAACGCGGCTTATGATTTTATGTATATGCGCGAAATAGGTGATTGTCAGTATTATATTACGGGTTTGGAAGACGGTCAGTTTTTGATGTCTAATTGTGATGAAATGAAAGAGTTCGCAACAAAGGAAGATGCAATTCGAGCTTATTTGTCTGGGCAATAATGACTAGAGTTAATTTGTAGTATCGTTGAACACTTGATGGGCTTCGGCGATGGAGTGTGTTTCCATGAGTTTGGTGCGGAGGTCTTTGGCACCCGGGAAGTTGTTGATGTAGATTTTGAAAAAATGCTTCAGGGGTTCGTATTGTGGAATACATAAATAAGTCTTCTCGTCGCCTTCTCGCTCGCGCCCATCGACTAAAGTCGTCGACCCATCGTCATCTCGGAAGAACGAACAAGTTCGTTCTTCGCTCGATTCCTCGGGTCGTCTGTCATGGGGCTCGCTTCGAAGTTCGCTCCCGTTGTCGCGAATGCTTCTCGAAGCCTTATTTATGTATTGCTCGTATAAACCCAGATGCATTTTTAAAAGTTCCATCAATTCTTCGCGGGTGGGGGTGTGGTTGGTGAAACAGTAGGGATTGGCGAAGACGCCGCGACCGATCATGAAACCGTCGACTGCAGGGTATTGTTGATGCAGTGTGAGCGCGTGGGCGCGATTGCGGATGTCGCCATTAATAATTAGTTTAGTATTCGGACTGATTTGGTCGCGAATGGTAATGATATCGGGTATAAGTTCGTAATGGGCGGGAACTTTGCTCATTTCTTTTTTGGTGCGGAGATGAACGGTAAGAGCGGCGGGATGCTCGGAGAGTAAGGTTGGCAACCAAGTTCTAAACTCTTCGGAGCCAGACCAGCCGAGGCGGGTTTTGACGGATACAGGGAGTTTGGTGTTTTTGCGGGCATTGCGGTAGCATTCGATGGCAAGGTCTGGAGTTTTGATCATAGCAGCACCACCGCCAGCCTTGTTGACGTGCTTGTCAGGGCAGCCAAAATTGAGGTCAATGCCTGAGAACCCGAGTGAAGCGAGCGCGGAAGCGCATTCCGCAAAATGGTCGGGGTTTTTACCCCAAATCTGAGCAATAATGGGGGAGTCTGTGGGGGCGATTTGAAGACGTTCGAGGGCGTTCTGGCGGCCTTTTTCGGAAGCGTAAGATGAAACATTGGTGAATTCCGTGAAAAACAAATCTGGGCGACCGGCATGGGAAATAACCTGGCGAAACATAATGTCAGTAACGCCCTCCATTGGAGCTAGGATTAGAAACGGTTTGGGGAGTTCTTGCCAAATATTCATTTTAATATTATAACATATCTAACGGTTATTGAATAGGTCATAAATTTGACTTTTATGCTGAAATATGATATACCTAAATTAGTAACTTGTTGGATACGCTTTGACAACTTGTTGTTCTTTAGAAGAGGAGGAATAAGATGCTGGCAATCTATGTGGCGTATGATTCATCTCTCGATGCATTCGAGAGAGGCTGTGTTCACGAAGCAATGAGGAAATTCGTCAATGAATTTCCGCAGCGAAAGGTGGTGATGTATGGCACTAGGAGCTGGTCGACTGGGAAGTTCTCGAATGCGGATTGGTATATCGACAATGCCAAAAAGCTTCATAATGGATTACAAGTTGACGCCTGGAGCGTCATAAACTTGCTAATTGTGGAGCCTTGGCAGAAAGGTAATCCGCACATCGATATTATGCTGACGGCGAGAGATTTAGGAAGGGAGGATTTGAATTATTGTTTCGGCATGACCGCTGGACGCTACACTGTGCAGAGTGTCTTCCGCTACCGACACCTCAGTGTCGATGACAGACGAAGGGCGATCGAGGCAGTGATCTGGCACGAACTTGGACACGTGTTCATGTGTGCTGGGAATCCGCATCGCACGCACATTGTGCACGATTCGTATGGTAAGCACTGTACGAATCCTGGTTGCGTGATGCAGAGGGTAAGGGACCTGCCGGATCTCGTCAGAATCGCGAGGGGGGTACGGCGGGAGATGTACTGCCCGCAGTGTCTGGCAGATATTGCCAGGTCTTATGATTAACTTCTTATTGGGGCTGGTCTTTGGACCGGCCCTTTTTATGTTATAATGAAAGTACTCACGTTATACTTCGGTCACTGACGGTGAGAAAAGTTTAAAGCTGCGCGATATTGTCATTTATATCCGTAGCCAGGAGCCAATAAATCGGGCTCGCATAAATGACTCTAATAAATCTAATATTTAAAGGAGTCTTTATGAAAAACTTTAATAACAAAAATAACAACGAGCAGGTCGAAGTAATGGCTCTGTTCGGTTACGAGATGACGCCGTGTCAGCCTCTAACTTTCAGGCGACGTGGTGAGTCAGAAACCGAGATTACAGAGTTACTGCGTACGCAAATTCGTTTTGCGGGCGGAGTTGCACTTCATATCTTTGATGTGCTGGTTGGTCGGGAGCAGATGACGCTCGAGTTTAACTCGCGCGATTTATCCTGGCATCTTTTGTAATAAAATCGCCCCTAGCGGGGCGGTTTTATTGTATAATGAGAGTAATGCAGGAGTTACAGAAGAAACTAAACACTATAGAGAGCGATTTTTTGAAGACCTACGAGAAATTGCAAATTGCGGATAAGATAGAGCAAGTGGGTCAGCTTGAACGGGAGGTGGCGGAACCGGATATTTGGAAGAACGTAGATGAAGCGACGGCGAAAAATCAGGAATTGGCACGACTAACCGAAGAGACGCAACCTTGGGAATTAATGAGGACACAAATTGAGGATTTGGGAGAATTGATGCAGATTTCGGATGACGGAATGAAAGACGAGTTTGCGGAGCAGATTGAAGCGATCGAAGGGCAGTTGGCTGAGCTAAAAAAGGCTTTGAGATTCCAGGGCCCGTATGATAGTAAGGATGCGATTATGCGTATTACTTCTGGCGCTGGTGGCACAGAAGCGATGGATTGGGCAGGGATGCTGGAGCGGATGTATTTGAGGTTTTTTGAGAAGAAAGGCTGGAAAGTGTCTTGTATTGAACGTGTGATTGGAGAAGAAGCTGGGATTAAAACTGCAGTTTATGAGATTACTGGCGGTAATGCTTATGGTTGGTTGAAGTCGGAACATGGCGTGCATCGACTAGTGCGTTTGTCGCCATTTAATGCGAATAATCTGCGACAGACATCGTTTGCATTGGTAGAGGTGTTGCCGGTGATTAAGGCTGATACGGAAGTCATGCTCGATGAAAAAGATTTGCGAATCGACGTGTACCACAGTGGTGGCCATGGTGGACAGGGGGTAAACACGACGGATTCGGCGGTACGGATTACGCATTTACCGACTAATACGGTGGTGGCGATTCAAAATGAACGAAGTCAACATCAGAACAAAGAAAAAGCAATGGAAATATTGCGTGGTAAATTAGTGCAAATGCAGCTGGAGCAACATGCGGCGAGTCTGTCGGAACTACGTGCGGGTGAGTCGGCTGGATGGGGTCAACAGATACGTAATTATGTCTTGCAACCATATAAGTTGGTAAAAGACACACGGACCGGATACGAGGAGACTGAGCCTGATAAAGTGTTAGACGGGGCAATCGAAGGGTTTATCGAGGCGTATCTGGAGTCGTAATTATGGGCGTATCTTCTGAATATTAAAAGCGTTTATGTCTTGATTATTGTGGTATTTTGTGTTATAATTAAGGAATTGGAGCACATTAACAATTCAAAAAAGGAGGCTAACATGCAGAGAGAGGCTGGTTTGATTTTACAAAAAACGGTAGAAAATTATTTATTAGAACACTATTGTGAAGAGGATGAGATAAAGGAACTCGTCGAGCGTGGTAATTTGTGTGAGATCGAGAAAAAGACTGGTTTAGTAAGTGTTTTGGGTGCAGTAATTCACAAACTGTGCCCAATACTGGCGCTTCGAGACGATATTGTGCCGCCCAGGAAGCTGTTCGAGACGATTATCTGTAGCAAGAAGCCGGAAGAGGACTTAAACGGGTTTTTGCGTCAGGTGAAACAATGTAGTATGCCGAGAAGGGCTGAGTTGACAATCATGATGCTAAATGAGGCACATGATGAATGGGTGCAACAACATACTGCACTTTTTTTCGATTCTGATAAACAATATCTGCAGTGTCGATTTATGCCGATGGAACTGATTGGCTTCGACGCTGTGAGGCAGTATTTAATCTATATTGGAAACTTGCTTGATCTCTTTGGGTGGGCAGTGGACGAGAAGCTGCTGATGATGGCTTATCGCTTAACGCAGGACAAGTTTTATCTGCGAAATGAACTTCGCTCCGATGAAGATTTGGTAACATTCGTAGCGAAGGCAGATTATGGAGCGTTGTCGCCTAGGATTCGGAAAGAATTAATGGGTAATTATGATTTGGCTAGAAAGATGGTCTACTCATAATTCTCTGGAATCTAGTTTTTTGAATTGCGACCGGGGTTGAAAGGCCCCGGTTTTTTACGCTCAAAATAGAGAGAAAGCTCTTGGCAAAAAGTAAAAAGTGTGATAAAATAAAGGAGTTATACCTAGACATAAGGTCAGGTCTGTTATTTCGATAATAGAAACCAGCCTCAAAGTCTAGTTTTAATGATGCGATTTTGCGGTGGAGATGTGGAATCGCTGACGGAGACAGTTTTGCTTGGTGTACAGAGGCAAAACGCTTCAAAAATACCTGTTATAGGCAGGAAAGGTAGTTTTACCCGATGTACAGGGGTAAAACTCTAAAGCGACCTTATAGGGGTTGCAAAATAAAGTAAAATAAAGGAAAGGAATAGGATGCAAGTCATTCTCGGCACCAAAATTGGTATGACCCAGATTATCGGCGAAGATGGCGTCGTGACTCCGGTCACGATTCTACAAGCCGGTCCGTGCACGGTGACTCAGATAAAAACTGTCGATACCGACGGTTATAACGCTGTGCAAGTGGGCTACGGTCAGGGTAAGAATCTGAGCAAGTCGGTTTCCGGCCACGTCAAAAAGGCTGGTGAAAATATTGAACCTAAGGTCCTGAAAGAATTTCGCGTTGAGGAAATTCCAGAGGGTATGAAGCTGGGCGATAGCCTAACGGTCGAAAGTTTCAAATTGGGAGATAAGGTGGCGGTAACCGGTACGAGCAAAGGTAAAGGCTATGCTGGTACGGTAAAGCGTCATAATTTTAATGAATCACGCAATACGCACGGTTTTAAGGGTGATATTCGTAAAGTTGGTTCGATTGGTTCGATGTATCCTCAGAAGGTTTGGAAAGGCAAGAAGATGCCTGGCCGTATGGGACATGAGCAAGTAACGGTGAAGAATTTAACCGTAGCTTATATCGATACTGCGAATAATTTGATTGGATTAAAGGGCGCTGTGCCTGGTCCAAATAAAGGAATTGTAAGCGTGGAGGGAGAGGAGTAATATGGCTACTTTGAATAAAGATGTATTTGGACTCTCTGTAGAGAATCACGAGCTCGTGAAACTCGCTTACGATACGTATCTTGCTAATTCGCGTTCTTCGCACGCAAAGACTTTGAAGCGTGGTGAGGTGCGTGGTGGTGGCAAGAAACCATGGAAGCAGAAAGGCACTGGTCGGGCTCGATTTGGTTCGACGCGTAACCCGATTTGGCGACATGGTGGTGTAGCGTTCGGTCGTACCGGAAATGAGAACTTCACGAAGAAGTTATCGAAAGGTTCTAAGTTGCTCGCAGTGCGTCAGGCTTTGTCGATGAAAAATGCCGAAAAAGCTATCGTCGTACTAGACAAAGACGTAAAACTAGACGGTAAGACAAAATCCGCAGTAAAAGTACTAAAGGATTTGAAGCTTGAAGGCAAGAATGTGCTTGCCGTAGCGAACGAGAAGACTCCAGAGGTACTACGCTCGACTAATAATCTACCAAACGTCAAATTAGTTCGTGCTACATATCTTAATGTCTTTGACATTATGAACGCAGATGCGATTGTATTCTCAGAGGCTGCTCTGAAATCTACTACGGCATGGTTAATAGGAGAGGAGAAGTAAGATGACAAAAGAAGATAATACGAACATCCAGCTTCATCTCTTAGAGCCAAGGGCTACCGAGAAGAGCTATCTTGAGCAAACCAACCGGATTTATGTTTTCCCAGTGAAGAAATCTATGGGTAAGCAGGAAATCGCTCGGATGGTCGAAAAAGAGTTCAATGTGACTGTTACCGATGTAAGGACTTTGATCCGTAACGGTAAGAAGACTAAATTTAGCAAGGGCAAGCACGCTTATCCTGGGATTACGCATCGCCAAGATAAGAAATTTGCATACGTAAGATTAAAGCAAGGCAATTCGATTAGAGTTTTCGATGAGCCTGAAAGTGAAACCAGCGCAAAGGAAGCCAAGAAAGCAGAGAAAGCTGCTAAAAAGGCGGACAAGAATGCAGGGAAGGAGAATAAATAATGGCAATTAAAGCATATCGGCCGATGACACCGGCGCAGAGGCAGAAGACGACACAGGATTTCGATCAGATTACCACAAAGAAACCTTTGAAGTCTTTGACTCGTGCCAAGAAGCAACAGGCTGGTAAGAATAACCAAGGTCGCATTACGGTGCGGCATCGTGGTGGTGGTGTCAAGCGACACTATCGTATCGTAACATATAAGTTACCAGAGAATTTGACTTTTACAGTAGAAGAGATTGAATACGATCCAAATCGTTCAGCTCGGATTGCGCGCGTGAAAGATGAAAACGGTACATATTATTATGTGCTCGCTGATACCAAGATGGCAAAAGGTACAACCTTTAAGACTGGTAAAGAGATTGACGTTGAAGATTCAAGCCGGATGCCACTTGAGAATATCCCAGTTGGTACTTTCGTGTATGCAGTAGAGTTAACTCCGGGTCGTGGCGCACAGATGGTGCGTGCGGCAGGTGCTCAAGCTCAGTTGATGGCTAAGGAAGATGGCTACGCCACCTTGAAGATGCCATCCGGCGAAGTGCGGAAAGTATTGGTAGATTGTGAAGCGTCGATTGGTACCGTATCCAATGTGCAGCATCAGAATGTGAAAATCGGTGCGGCTGGACGTCGTCGCCGTAAGGGTATTCGCCCAACGGTGCGTGGTGTCGTAATGAACGCAACGGATCACCCACACGGTGGTGGTGACGGTGGTCGTCACGGTTCTGGTAAGGCGCCTCGTACGCCATGGGGTCAGTTGACTCTGGGCTACCGCACCCGTCACAATAAGAAAACTAATAAAATGATCGTGCGCAGTCGCCACGAAGGAAAGAGGAAATAATGTCGAGGAGTATGAAGAAAGGTCCATTCGTGGACTACAAACTCGCGAAAAAGGTGGCCGCACTTTCCAGTGAAGATCGCACCGTGATTAAGACTTGGGCGCGCCAATCTACGATTTCACCAGAGATGGTGGGGCGGACGATTGCCGTTCATAATGGCAAGGTACATGTGCCTGTGTTTATCTCGGAGAACATGGTCGGTCATAAGCTTGGTGAATTTGCGCCAACTCGTAAGTTTAAGCGTCATGGTGGTAAGAAGGCAGCAGAGGCTGCCGCAGCGAAGGGAGGTAACTAGTTATGACTACTTACTTTGCACACGCTTATGCGAAAGGTATTGATTCTCAGCCAAGGAAGACTAATGTAGTAGCAAGCTTGGTGCGTGATCGCTACGTAGCAGATGCTGTAGTGATTTTGGAAAATACGCCACGTCGGGCTGCTAGAGCAGTTTTGAAGGCAGTAGAGTCTGCTAATGCGAATTTATTGAATAATTCTAAGGTATCGATTGATCCTAAGACCGTTCGGATTGCACGTATTTTTGTAACGAGCGGAACTAGAATGCGTCGATATGTTCCGGCATCGCGCGGTCGTGCTTTGCCTTATGAGAAGATTTCGTCCAACATATTTGTTGAGGTCGCAGGCGAAGAGAAAGTTAAAAAGACTGCCGAGAAGGCTGAGAAGACTGTGAAGTCTGAAGCTAAGGCAGAAGCGAAGAAGGAGAAGAAGTAATATGGGTCAGAAGGTTAATCCCATCTCTTACCGTCTCCAGGTCAGCAAAGATTGGTCTTCGAAGTGGTTCACAAGGAAGGCGGATTTTCGTCACTGGCTAGTGGAAGACGTAAAGATTCGCGAATATATCGAGAATCGGTATAAATCGCGTCCGACGATTGCGCGAATCAACATTGAACGCTCCGCTAATCTGACTACGATTACGATTTTGACAGCAAAGGCTGGTACAGTAATCGGTAAGCAGGGTGCAGGCATCAATGAATTAAAGAAGGGTCTCGAGAAGATTATCGATGGTCCGATTCGGATAAATGTAGAAGAAGTTAAGAAACCAGAACTAAACGCTAAATTGGTAGCAGAGAACATTGGATTCCAGCTTGGTAAGCGGATGAACTTCCGCCGAGCCGTAAAGATGGCTTTGCAATCAACTATGAATGCTGGTGCTAAAGGTGTACGTATCGAGGTTGCTGGACGTCTTAACGGTGCTGAAATGAGCCGCCGTGAGAAGTTCATCGAAGGTTCGGTGCCGCTACACACTTTGCGTGCGGATATTGACTTTTACTGTCATCACGCACCAACAATTGCTGGCATCGTAGGCGTTAAAGTTTGGATTTATAAGGGGGAAAAGTAATATGGCGATTATGATTCCAAAGAAACTTGCACACCGCAAGGTTCGTAAAGGCAAAAATGCAGGTATTGCGACGCGATGTAACACCGTGGCATTTGGCGATTATGGTCTGATGTCTCTCGACAATGAGCGCATCAACTCGCGCCAAATCGAGGCAGCTCGTCAAGCAATTACCCGTTATATTAAGCGTGGTGGTAAAATCTGGATTCGGATTTTCCCACATACACCTGTAACCAAGAAGCCACTTGATGTAAAGATGGGTTCCGGTAAAGGTGAACCGCAATTTTATGTAGCAAAAGTTAAAGCCGGTACGGTGATGTTTGAAATCGCCGACGTAACTCCTGAGCAAGCTAAAGAGGCTCTGCGTCTTGCTTCTCACAAGTTGCCGGTGAAATGTAAAATAATTAAGAAAGAGGAGTTTTAAGATGGCACACACTCTAGTTGGAACCGTAACTTCTGACAAGCGCGATAAGACCATTACCGTCTCCATCGTTTCACGGGAAACTCACCCACTTTATCGCAAACAGTATTCGAAGACTCGTAAATATACTGCACACGATGAAAAGAACGAGGCCCATAAGGGTGATCGGGTTGAGATTGCAATGACCAGGCCAATTTCCAAGACTAAAGCTTATACTTTAGTAAAGATATTGGAGCGGTCGCATGGTACAGTTGAACTTAAGGAAGATGTGAATGAGATTGAATTGCCAGAAAAAGTCGGTGCAGATGAAATCGCGAAAGCTAAACTAGCGGAAGCTGATGAGAAAGGGGAGGAATAATGATACAACAGGAAACAAGATTAAAAGTTGCTGATAACTCTGGTGCCAAGGAGCTTGGAGTGATCCGGGTACTCGGTGGTACTCGCGCTCGCTATGCCAAGGTTGGAGATATCGTGACTTGCTCGGTCAAGGAAGCTTCTCCTACTGGTAATGTGAAGAAGAAGGCCGTAGTACGTGCCGTGATTGTACGTACGGTTGCGCCGATTCGTCGTCCGGATGGTTCAACCATTCGTTTCGATGAAAACGCAGCAGTACTTGTGAACGATGACAAGACTCCCAAGGGAACGCGTGTGTTTGGCCCGATTCCTCGGGAACTTAGGGATGCTGGATTTACAAAGATTATTAGCTTAGCACCGGAGGTACTCTAAAATGACTACTCTCAAAGTAAATGATAAAGTACGTGTAATTAGCGGTAACCACAAAGGTACTGAAGCTAAAATCGTAAAAATTGATCGCGTAAATGGCAAAGCTTGTCTTGAAGGTATTGGTGTAGTGGAGCGACATCTACGCAAGTCGTATCTTAACCCAACCGGTGGCAAGAAAACCATTCAGCTCGGAATTGATTTGTCGAACTTGAAATTGGTCGAAGCGGCAAAATTCGAGAAATCTACCGATAAGAATAAGCTTAAGAAAGGAGCTAAATAATGGCGGAAAAGAAAACGGCTGCTGAAGCTAAAGCCCCCAAAACTGCAAAGAAGGCAGTAAAGGCTGACGCGAAGGCACAACCACGCCTGAAAGCTCTATATAATAGTGAGCTAAAGGCGAAACTGAAAGAAGAACTTGGTCTTGATAATATCAATCAAGTACCAGAGCTCGTTAAAGTCGTAGTGTCGGCTGGCGTAGGTAAAAAGCGTGAGGATAAGCGCTTTACCGAAACGGTTGAGCTAACACTTGCGAAGATTACTGGTCAGAAGGCGACCTCTAGACTGGCTAAGAAATCAATCGCGACATTTAAGATTCGAAAAGGAATGGGTGCGCCAGTGGGCTATCTCACGACTCTTCGTAACGATAAAATGTATGAATTTGTAGACAGGCTCATTAATATTGCCTTGCCGCATGTACGTGATTTTCATGGCGTATCGCGCACGGCATTTGATGCACAAGGGAATTACAACCTTGGTCTCAAGGAGCAGACCGTATTCCCAGAGATTACTTTCGAAGACGCATCGGTATTGCATGGTCTCGAAGTAACATTTATTATTAAAAATGGCTCAAAGGAAGGAAGTCTTAAATTGCTAGAACTCTTCGGAATGCCGTTTGTAAAGGAGGCGAAGTAGTATGGCTAAGAAGTCTGCAGTCCTCCGTGACGCAAAACGACAGAAAATGTATGAAAAATACGCTAAGAAGCGTGCTGAACTAAAAGCAGCTGGTGACCTTGAAGGTCTTCAGAAGTTGCCACGTAATTCGTCGCCAACAAGGCTGAAAAACCGCGATATGTTGGATGGTCGTCCACGCGGTTATATGCGCCGATTTGGTTTATCACGTATTAATTTCCGGGAAAAAGCAAGTAAAGGCGAGATTCCTGGTGTAACTAAGAGTAGCTGGTAGGAGAAAGGAGAGAATATGTCATTACAATCTACAGATCAAATTGCTGACCTTATTACGCGTATTCGTAATGCGATTAAGGTTTCCAAGAATGAAATCCTCGTCCCGACTTCTAAGTTGAAGGCTGGGGTGGTGGAAGTGCTGGCGAAGAACGGCTATGTATCTTCATTTGATATTGTAGCTGGTGAGCCACGTGGAATGCTTCACGTCGTTATCAACGAGCCAGGTGCTACCGCTCGAATTAACGAGATTAGTAAGGTTTCCAAGCCTGGTCGTCGCGTGTATTCTTCGGCCGATGAATTACCCGTGATTAAGTCTGGTCGCGGTATGATTATTGTATCTACCTCGAAAGGCTTAATGACTGGTCGTGAAGCGAAGAAGAATCGCTTGGGCGGTGAGATACTTGTGAAAGTTTGGTAAAACAATTGTAGCAAGCAAGAAAAAGAGACCTTTAGTGGGTCTCTTTTTCTGATACCCTTGCTTGAAGCCATTAAACAAGGAGTACGTAACGTAAACAGAATTTACTGCTTACGTTATTATTATATCAAATTTCATAAACAATGACAGGTTCTGCAAGAGTTTTTTGTTTGACCTTGTGCTTACTCTGATGGCGCTTATCGTTGCCTCTGTTTGACACGCGTGATATAATGGCGGCAATTAGTAAGCGAAGAAGGAGTACAAAATGAGCTTAAAGCGAAAAATTTTCAATATTTTCGCGGCGGTGGTGATGGTTTTTGGTTCCTTGCCAATAACTTTCGCGAGCACCTATGCGGATGAACCGGCTGGAATTGTGCCGGAGGAGGAAAACATTCCAAAAAGTCTAAAAAAGGTCCATTCCAACAACGATGGTACCTACGACATCACGCTCGAGATTGAGGGCGTGTCAAGCCAGAAGACGGATGCGACCAAGGCAAATGTGGTGGTGGTGTTCGATTCGTCTGGTAGTATGGGTGATTCAGCTGGACAAAGTACACGTTTGGCGGTAGCTAAATCTGCCGTGAATGGTTTAGCCAACGAACTTCTTTCGCAAAATGACCCTAACACTCCTGGACTTGAGGATGTGGTAGAGATGTCATTTGTTGATTTCTCAACGTTTATAAAAACCAACACGACACACGAATCTCCAACTACGGATTATGATACCTTTAGTTCATGGGTCGATGCTACGGATGATAACGGTGGCACAAACTGGGAAGCTGCATTAACAACAGCTAATAATATTTCGTTTGGCGATAACGACAAAACTTATATTATATTCGTTTCTGATGGTAATCCAACCTATCGTGAGCGCCAATATGGTGCGGGTTATTTCGATGGCGATGGCTGTAGAAGTGATCATCGACAGAATTGGAATACTCAATGTTCGGTCTGGGGCAATGGTCAAACTGACCCGAGTCCACATAGGAATTTCAATGCAGCGAAGGAAATTGCTGATTTGATTGTTGCTGATGATAATAAGGAACTGTACGCTGTTGGTGCGTTTGGTGATGCTACTAACATGCGCAATATTGGTGGTACATATTATGACGCCACTGATCAGACTGCACTAAATGCGGCCTTTGCGGAGATTGTAGATAAGATTAAAATGGGTCTTTCGGTGGCCGACCTTCAAATCGAAGATGGTATCACGCCGGCGACTTCGACAGAAGTTGATGGTACGGCTGGGAATTTCCGTTATGACGTGCCAGAATCGTGGGGAGACGATTGGACTGGAGCGACGTTTGAAGGTGGAAGCGTACATTGGAATCCGGGCGAGCACAAGACTTTGAAAAATGGTGAGAAAGCTTCGGTGACCTTTACGGTTTGGCCGAGCCAGGAAGCGATGGATTGTATCGCGGCGATTAGAAATGACGGTAGGGAAGCTTGTAGCGAGTCGGACCTTGCGAAGTTTGGTCTGGGCGAAAAAGAGGATGGGAGCTTTAGGCTTATTACTAACAGTGTAGCGACGTTTAGATTCAGAACCGCTACGAAGAACGAAGATACTGGTGAAACTGAATATTCGGAAATATCGGTGCCGATTGATTTTACCGAGGAACGTGGCCCGACTGATTTGCCTGAAACTAAGCTTGAAGTGACGAAACTTTGGGCAGATGAGATGGACCCAAGTCAGCGTGATGATATTAAAGAGATTACTTTAAAGCTTAAAGTTGATGATGAAGAAGTAAGGACTTTTGTCTTCAATAAGCAGGGCGCTAGTGCGGATGAATGGAAGAATAGTTACACTTACGCGGTGGCACCGGGTGTAATGAAGAAACTGACTGCGGAGACTGAAGAGCTGAGGAACCTGGGTCGAGTAGTGACGGTTGGCAGTGACGAATATGTTGTACTTGAAGAAGGCCACGACTATCTCTTTGATGAGAGCTATACCTTAACTGATGATGGTACAAATCATTATCATATCACCAAAAGACTTTATCACCCAATGATTATCGGTGAGGGTGGCAAGATTCACGATGTGGTGTTTAGTGAGGACGGCAAGTCGGCTGAAATCGACGAAGAAATGTTGACCAAGCTATCGGCTGAAAATACCTTAAATGGTGGTATTCTAGTCGGTAAAACCGTAATTAATAACGATAAAGAAGATACTACGATTGAGGATGA
Source organism: uncultured Candidatus Saccharibacteria bacterium (assembly GCA_946548715.1). Taxonomy (GTDB): domain Bacteria; phylum Patescibacteriota; class Saccharimonadia; order Saccharimonadales; family Saccharimonadaceae; genus Nanosyncoccus. The sequence goes on along the minus strand of CAMNPZ010000001.1, from coordinate 51,420 downwards.
ATATGAAATTACGATAAATCTTAGCGAAGAAACTGGTGTTTACCGTGTTTACACTTATAATCCCGATGGCTCAGTGAAGGAGCGCACCGATAAGACTACTTATACTGGTGGCACGATTACCGAGAAAATCAAAGTGAACCAGAAAATCAGGATTCAGGATATGCCTACTGGTACTACCTATACAGTGACGGAGACTTTGCCGGCTGGTTACACAAGAAACCAAATTGATTACGAAGTGGTAATGTACGACGGTAGTGATAATAAGCAGGGTGTAAATGAAGTATACGGCAATGCTAGTGCACAGGCTACGGTAACGAATTATCTCGAATCGGGTGATTTGATTATTAAGAAAACCGTGACAGCTACAAGTGGTGATCTGCAGAAAGCGCAAGAGAAAGAGTTTAGCTTTACGGTGAACTTCTACGAGAAGGCAGGCGACACTAATCCAGTACGAACTGATGCGGAGACTTGTAAGGCCGTTAAGCATAACGAGACTTGCGAAATCAAGAATATTCCGGCTGGTTGGACTTACGAAATCATAGAAGCGGCTAAGCCTGGATTTAACCAGGGTGCCGAAACTACGAAGACTGGTACAATCAAAAAAGGCGACAATGAAGAAGAGTTTACTAATGATTATGCTGTTACGCCACTTGATCCGGATGATGCGAAGATTCTGGCACTTAAGGCGTTCGCGAGCGGATACGAACCGTTCTGGATTGCTTCGGATCAGTTTACCTTCGTGATGACTGGTAATGGCGAAACTGTAGAAAGTAAGCCACTGACACTGTCGGGAGACACGGCGGAATTTGTCCCAACTATCACCGATGCTGGCACTTATACTTACACAATTACAGAGAAGACGACCGATGAGGATGGCAATAGTTTATTCCGTGATGGCGTCTCGCGATTAGAAGGTGACGAAGATATCGTGGTGACGCTCGAAGTTAAAGATAATGGTGATGGTACGCTTGGACTGGTTTCGAAGACTTATTCGAAGGCTTCTCGAACCATATATAATATATATGAAGGCGATAATACTTATGGCGGTAAGGAAGGTGAGTTAGAGTTTACGAAGAACTTGCAGGGACGTGATTGGCGAAGTACGGATGAATTCAACTTTACGATTTCTGGTAGCGAGGGCGCGCCAATGCCGAAAGAGACTACGATTACGGCTAATAAGGAAAACCAAACAGTTGGCTTTGGTCGGATTAAGTTTACCAATAAAGATGTGGGGCATACTTACACTTATACGGTAACAGAGTCATTCGATGTGCCAAGTGTGGAAGCGGTCGGAGATACGGCTGAAGGTATTTCACTAACGGTGGCAGTATCATATAATACTGAGACTGGCAAAATTGATTTGATGGTGTCGGATTATGAAGATACGTTTACGAATGAGTATAAGACTACGGACGTGACGGCGGCGAAGGTGTGGAATGATGATGCAGACAGAGATGGGCTACGCAAGAACTACAAGGGCTATTTCGTGGCAGTAAAGAATGATGAGGGTAAGTTTGTAGCTTATGAAGCTTTGGCGCTTGAGGATAAGGATGATTACGCATTCTCGAATTTGCCGGAGAAAAATGCTGATGGTGAGACGATTAACTATGAAATCGTGGAAGCTTCTACCTGCAAGGGCTCTGGTGATGCGATTGAATGTACGGAGTTTACTGGTGACGATGATTATACTGTAACTGTATCTGACGGTGTGATTACGAATGAGCATGAGCCGGCACTATATAATGACGATGGTGATTTGACGGTGCAGAAGATTTGGGCGGGTGAAGGTAATGAACTGGCTAGACCAGATACGATTACGGTTGAATTGTATGGCGAAGTGACGAATGATGCAGGTGAGAAAGAAAAATGGATGGTAGGCGAACCGGTACCGATTTCGGCAGCGAATGAATGGAAATGGACGTTTACTGGGTTATTGAAGAATGAAGGTGGCAAAGAGATTACTTATTCAGTAGAAGAGTCGAAGCTAGGCGAGACTGGGTTCGATGAAGGTAAGAGCATTATCGTAATGTACGATGGTGACAGTTTGAAAGGGCAGTGGGAGAAGAGTATAGACGGATACGAAGTAACAAACACTTGGACGAAGCCAACTGAGGAAATTGTATTTGAGGGTAAGGCTGAGTTTGGTATTAAGAAATACGACGGCGACGGCAAGGTGATGGAAGGTGTAGTGTTTACGATAGGTGGCGATGATTATACGACTGATGCGAATGGCGAAATTAAGGTTACGGTGCCAGTGGACAATGAGAAGAAAGAAGAAACCTTTGAGTACGAGATTAGCGAGAAGTCGACACGTGAAGGATATGATTTAGTGGAGGGCACTGCGACTGTAACGGTGAGCTGTACGAGTAAGTTTGCCAGTGCGGATGCGGAGAAGCTAGTAAATGCTTATACAAAGACTTGTGAACTATCAGAAGACGGCGCGGAAGCGTTTGAATGGAATGGTGAGACGGGAACTGTGAAAGTAGTGAATGAACGAAGCTTGGCGACGTCGCTAGTGATTCGGAAAGAGACGGCTGGTATTTCGGGAACGGCTTTACGTAATAATGGATTGAAGTTTACCGTAACTGGACCGGAAGATTTCGAGACGCAGGAGATTGCATTTGATAAGTTTACGAAGGTTAAAGAAGGTGTATACGAGTACGCTTTGACCGGTAAAATCCCAACTGGTGAATATAAGGTAGTGGAGTCGGGTGCGGAGTTTGATGGGCTACTGACCTTGACAGTGACTGGCGAAAATGACAAGGCGAAAGCGGTAGAAAAAGCCGCAGAAGCGAAGTTTACGATTAAGAACACTTATGAGAAGATTCGCGATGTACATTATAAGGTAGCGAAGGTTTGGGAAGATGATGACGATCGCGATGGAGCACGTCCGGAAGGACTTGGGGTAACGCTGCTACGTAATGGTGAGTCGTATCGTACCACGACTTTGGCGGCTGAGGATTGGGCGTATGAATGGACGGATCTGCCACGAGCAGACGAAGATGCGACTGAATATGTATACTCGGTGGTTGAAGAAAATGTGGCCGGATATGAGTCGGATGGTGGGAAAATGACAGATGGTGTGTTTACGTTTACAAATACACATGAGCCTGAGACGAAAGAATTGAAGTTTAAGAAAGTATGGAATGTGGATAGCGAAGTATTGCCGTCGGTGGCACCAACATTTATCACGGTGGAACTGTCAAATGATAAGAATGACGAGGTGCAGACGATTCGTTTGGATGGTAATGGCTATGGTGAGTGGGAGTCGGAAGCGGTGACGGTGCTGGTGTATGCAAATCAGGGCGAAGAGATTACCTATACAGTGAAAGAGACTGGTATTGGCGAGGGGACCTTGGGCGGCGCTAATGATGATACGCTATACGTCTATAATGGCGAATTGCTTGAAGGTAAGTGGACGGCAGAAAACGCGGATGCCTTGACGGTGACGAATACTTGGACGCCAGCTGAAGAGAAGATTGAGTATGAAGGTGAGAAAGAGTTTGTCCTGAGTAAGGTTGACGATGATGGTGATGCGATGGAAGGTGTGGTATTTACGATAAACGGCGAAGAGTATGTGACGGATGAAAATGGACAAATTACGGTGGAAGTACCGGTGTCGGCTGATCAGAAGGAAGAAAGCTTCAAGTATGAGATTGCGGAAACAGATACATGGTATGGTTACGACTTGGTGGAAGGTTCAGCGACGGTGGCCGTGAGTTGCGCATCGGAACTTTCAAAAGCGGATGAGACAACAATGACTAATACTTTCGTGAAGAACTGTGAGTTTGCAAAAGATGGCGATGAAGAGTTTGTATGGGATGAGGCGAATTTGTCGATGACGGTGACGAATAATCGGAGCATGGCTGGTTCATTGACGGTAGTGAAGCTGTTCTCTGGCATTGATGCTGAGAAATTGCAGGACTTGACCCTTATCGTGGTAGGTCCTGAAGACTTTGGCGTCGATGGCGAGTTGACGTTGAGTTTTGCAAATGATTGTGAGATTTCGGATGGGGTGGCGATTTGTCCGGTAGAGGCCGAAATTCCGGTTGGTGCATATATGGTGGTGGAAGAGAACGCGGAAGTAGATAATTACACTTTGACGTCGTATGGTGATGGTGAGGTGATTGAAGTCTTGAAGTACGATGAAGCGGTGATTGAGGTTGAGAACCAGTACGAAATTATCGATCCGTGCCTAGAAGGTGGATGTGGTGGTGAAGAGGTACCATTTGAAGCTCCGGAGACTGGTCGGGCTACGCGAGTGGTAGAATCTGAAGGGCGCGAAGCGGTGGTGGATAACACCTTTGTGCTGTTTGTTGCGATAGTGGTAAGTACAGTGACCTTGCTAGGCGCTACAAAGTTCGCGAAACGTAAATAAGCAGTACTTCAAGCATAAAACACACCTAGGTAAACTAGGTGTGTTTTGTTGCATCTTAAGAGGATTTGTGGTATAATGGTGGGAATATTAGTTTAACAAAGGGAAGATATGAGTCGTATCGGAAAACAACCTATCGAAATTCCGGCAGGAGTGACAATTACGGTCGGCGACAGCGAGATTACTGTTGCGGGCCCGAAGGGTCAACTCATTGTGCCGGTGCAACCGAAGACTAAAACTACGGTTGAAGGAACAGAGGTTCGTGTCACCCGTGAGGATGACGAGCCGAAATCTCGAGCTTGGCATGGTCTCCAACGTGCGTTACTTAATAACGCAGTAGTTGGTGTAACCAAGGGCTATGAGAAAAAACTAGAAATCAACGGAGTCGGTTTCCGTTTGTCTGGCGGCGGTCAGCAGATTGAAATGGCGCTTGGTTTTTCACACCCAGTGAAATACACAGCTCCAGAAGGTGTGCAACTTGCTACCAACAAGATGGAAATTACCGTATCTGGCATCGACAAACAAAAAGTCGGTCAGGTAGCGGCAGAAATCCGTGCTTTGAAGAAGCCTGAACCTTACAAGGGTAAAGGTATTAAATATGTCGACGAAGTGATACTTCGTAAGGCAGGAAAGGCGGGTAAGAAATAATGAAAGCTGAATACAGAGCCAAGCGTACTCGTGCAAAGATTCACGGTACAAGTGAAAGGCCACGCCTTACAGTACATTTTTCGAATGTACATATTACCGCTCAGGTAATTGACGATGACAAGAAAACGACACTAGCATATGCTACGACAGTTGGTACTAAAACCACTGGTACGATGACAGAAAAAGCTGCAAAGATTGGCGCGGAAATCGCCAAGAAAGCCAAAGCAGCTAAGGTCTCGAAAGTAGTATTTGATCGTGGCGCTAAACTATACGCAGGCCGAATGAGTGCACTTGCTGAAGCGGCCCGCAAAGAAGGATTGGAGTTCTAATATGCCAGAGAATAATAATACAAATAAAGCTCCGAGAGTAATCAATAAATCTGGTACTCTTAAGATGGAGGACAAGGTTGCAGCAACCAAGCAAGTGCGTGATATTGCTGGAAAGAGAATGAACCGTCGCAACCGTCGCGATAGAGTGCGTGCAGACGCTGGACCAAAGGAATTTGATGAAATCACGATTGCAGTAGACCGCGTGTCACGTACAGTGGCTGGTGGTCGTAGAATGCGCTTTAAAGCACTAGTAGCAATTGGTAACCACAAGAATAAAGTTGGTATTGGTGTTGCTAAGGGCAACGATGTGACGACGGCCGTCAATAAGGCTACCCGTAAGGCAAAGAAGTCAATGATTACATTTAATATGAATGGCGAGACAATTTGCCATGAGTCTCGTACCAAGGTGACTGGTGCAGATGTATTAATGAAACCTGCGGCACCTGGTACTGGTATTATTGCCGGTGGTACGGTACGTTCTATCGTAGGTTTGACTGGAGTCAAAAACTTGATTTCGAAGTCGCTTGGTTCTACCAATAAGGTCAATATAGCTTACGCTGTAATTGAAGGCTTGAAAGCTCAGATGCCTCGCGAGAAGTGGGTGGCTTATGAAGGCAAGCCGATGCCAGTAAAGAAAGCAGCTGACAAAGAGGAGACTAAGAAGGGGACTGAGGCTAAAAAGGCTGAAGTGAAAGAAAAGGTTGCAACTAAGAAGACTGAAGCCAAGAAAAAGGTTGCAGCTAAAAAGGCTGACACTAAAGAGAAGGCCACTGCCAAGACAACCGCAAAGAAGTCCGCTAAGAAGGAGGACAAGTAATGAAATACAATGATTTAATCGTAGAGAAGAATACGCGTCCGAGTCGTAAAGGCCGCGGTATTGCGGCTGGCCAAGGTAAAACGGCTGGTCGTGGCACCAAGGGCCAGAAGGCTCGTACCGGTCATCGCAAGATGCCGGTAGGATTCATGGGCGGTCAACGTGCAATTATGCAAGCTGTGCCGAAGTTAAAAGGGTTTAAGTCTTTCCATACTAAGGCCGAGGTGGTCTACACTGATCGTTTGAATGAGCTATCTGGTAAGGTTGATAACTTGAAGCTAGCTGAGGCTGATTTGATTTCGTCTCCTTACGTGAAGGTGAAGGTAATCTCGCGCGGTGAGCTAAAGTCGAAGGTTGAACTTGAAACACAGTTTGCTTCGAAATCGGCCATCGAAGCCATTAAAAAGGCTGGTGGGTCGTTTAAGAAGGTGGCAATCTTAAAGAAACCTGAGAAAAAGGCTGAATAATCTATAAATAACCCCTTCGGGGGTTATTTTTTGTGATATAATAATTCCAATAATAATTAAGTGGAGATACAGATATGGAAGAAAAAGAGCTGAAAACCAGTCCGAAACAACGGTTTTTTATTATTTTGATTGCAGTGATTATGTTAGGGTCGATGATTGCTAGCTATGCGGCGATTGTGTTGAACAGTGGTGGCTCTAGCAGTGATACTAGTGCCGAAGCGGATGAAATTAGTGATGAGAAAAAGGCTGAATATGAAGCGGCTTATGAGAAAGTGGTGGCGGAGTTTAGTGAGAAGACTAAGAGTGATTTTGATAAATTCATTCAGTATAAGTCGGAGATTTCTGGCTATAATGAGAATTCGGCCAATGAAGGAGGCTTGAAATCGCGAGATTTGACAGAGGGTTCAGGAGAAGAAGTAAAGGAAGATGGCTCAAATTATTTGGCCTACTATGTAGGATGGTGTGCAGATGAGTCGGTGTTTGATTCGACGTTTGATAATAATGATGAACCGACTAGCTTTTCGAAGATACTTGACCCTTCGATGGGATTGATTGAGGGGTGGACTCAGGGTATGAAAGGAATGAAGATTGGTGGCATACGCAAGATTACGATTCCTGGTGAGTTGGCCTATGGTGAGTCGATGGAAATATGTGGTGGCAAGAATAAGCCACTGAAGTTTATTGTGATGGCGGTGGAAAAAACTGATGAGTTGGCCAAGATGTCAGAGGAACTCGAGGAAGCGTCGATGCGATATCAATATGCGCAATATGGTATGGATTATGACAAGATGATGGTGGGGAAATAATAGCTGTAAATACACGATAGCTGGTTTGGTATCGTGGTTGATATTTGCTGGGGTACTGGTGCAGATATTGACAAAAATAACCATGTGTGGTATAATGTATAAGATAAGTTAAGGGGGCGACTGGGGAGTCGCTTAAGTACATTTAGATGGGGGTGTAAACATGATTGTTTGGATGGGATGGTTTTTCGTGTCGCTGTTGCTGATGGCTTGCATCGGTATACGGAGGTATTCTGTAAGCAGTCGGCTGATGAGGATTCTTGTAGAAATACCTATCGAGGAAGTGAAGACGCTTGAGATGATGTGCATTATCTTTGAGGTATTTCTGTTCTTTTCTGACGTGACGATGAAATACAACATCTTCACGTTGATTGTATGTATTTTACTTTTCCCGTCGCAGTTTGTGCTGCTGCGCATCGCCGGAAAGGTGACGAGCAGCATAAACCTCCAAATAAATAGGAGGCGGCTTGCCTCCATCAAAAAGTGGGCTCGGAGACGCCGTGCGTACGAGTTCATGTAATCTTTTTTTCGCCCGGGTCGAGAGTGACCCGGGTTTTTCTTTTGTTTGTGATAGGGGGGTGCATATCGTGGGTTGAAAAAAGATGCTGTGTATGATAAGAATTAAACATGGATAAAACATTTTTCTTTTACGATCTTGAAACTTCAGGATTGAATCCGCGAGAAGATAGGCTGATGCAGTTTGCGGGACAGCGGACAACGATGGAACTCGCGCCAGTGGGTGAACCAGTAAATGTACTAGTGAAAATGACAGACGATGCCTTACCGAGTCCAGGAGCGATAGCGGTGACAGGAATTACGCCGCAGCAAACTTTGATGGATGGAATAAGCGAGGCGGAGTTTTGTCGATATGTGACGGAGGAAGTATTTGTGCCGAATACTGTAGCGGTGGGATATAATACGGTGAGATTTGATGATGAATTTATGCGGGCGACTTTGTGGCGGAATTTCTATGACCCCTATGAATGGGAATGGAAGGACGGAAGGTCACGGTGGGATATATTGGATGTGGTGAGGTTGACGCGGGCGCTCAGACCTGAGGGGATTGAATGGCCATTTCGGGAGGATGGCAAGCCAACGAACCGGTTGGAATTGATTACGAAATTAAACGGTGTGTCGCATGAGCATGCGCACGATGCGTTGTCGGATGTGTATGCCACAATAGCAGTGGCGAAGTTGATACGCGACAAACAGCCTAAGATGTTTGACTATTTATTAAAGATGCGTGATAAACGAGCGGTGCAGCGATTAGTGAACTTGGCGCAGCCGCAACCGTTTGTATATGCTTCAGGACGATATTCGAATGAGTATAATAAGGCGACGGTGGTGTTTCCGCTAGCTCCTGGGCGAAATGGGAATGTGCTGGTATTTGACTTGCGTTATGATTTGGAATTACTTTTGAAACAGAGTCCTGAATCTTATTTCCCAATCGTAAAGGAATTGTGTTACAACAAGTGTCCGGCGGTGGCGCCGATGGGGGTGTTGGAGTCGGGAGATGGATGGAAAAAGATAGGATTGACGAAGGAAATAGTAGAGAACAATCTCAAAACTTTGCTAAGCCATCCGGAATTTGCGGAGCAGATGCGTGGGCAGTATGAAAAGCGGCCGGAGTTTCCGCCGGCGGTGGAGCCGGAGGCGGCGCTCTATGATGGGTTTCTGAATGATAGGGACAGAATTAAGGTGTCGGCGGTGCGGAATGCAGAGCCGTCGAAGCTAACGGATTTTCATCCAGATTTTATTGATGAGAGATTGCCGGAATTGTTGTTACATTACAAAGGCCGGAATTTCCCGGAAACTTTGTCGGATTCGGAAATGGAGGCATACGAAAAATATCGTACAGAGCGGTTGAAGCGACAAGCACCTAGATTTATGGCGGAGCTCGAGCAAGTGAAGGACGACTTTATTAAACAAGAACTACTCTTATATATGCAATCATTGCAGTAAAACTATAGCTAGAGAGTTTCTTAACTTGAAATCTCGCCGCATAAAATTTACAACAGGTCAGGCAGACTCGTCCTGATATTTCAGTATCAGCTACTCGTCTGTGACTGTTGTAAATTTTATCGGGCGATTTCAAAATGTTTCGAAACTCTCTAGCTATAGCCTTACTGAACTAATTGCTTTTTTAAGAGTATTGATGGATTTTTGGAGTTCGATGCCCTCGTGCTCGGAGATTTTGAGGTCGAGGCGACGGATAATGCCGGTACGGCCGACGACGGTGGGCCAGCCGAAAGAAGTGTCGGAGAAATTATCGTAGGATGAAACTGGAAGGACGCGCAATTCGTCGTTGAAGATGCAGTTCAAAATGTCGATGACGCAGGTGGCGATGCCGTAATAAGTGGCACCTTTTTTCTCGATAATGTCGTAGACTTCGTTGCGGACGTAGTCAGAAATGTCGGAACGAATATTGCGGTCGAGGAGTTTAGCGATGGATTGGCCGCCAAGGTCGGCGAGGGACCAAAGGGTTAATTCAGTGTCGCCGTGCTCGCCGACTTGGTAAGCGTGGACGGATTTTGGGTTGACATTGAGATAACCGGCGATGCGGGTGCGGAGTCTGGCGGAGTCAAGGACGGTGCCAGAACCGATGACTTTTTCGGCGGGGAGGCCAGAAAATCTGAAAGCATAGTAAGTTAATACATCCATGGGGTTGGTGACGATGAGGAGGATTCCATTGAAACCGGAGGCCATGATTTGTTCGATCATGCCCTGAAGGATGTTGACATTTTTGGCGAGGAGCTCCATGCGAGTTTCGCCTGGTTTTTGTGCGGCGCCAGCGGTGATAACTACCACGTCACAATCGCGGGCGTCTTTATAGGTGCCATTTTTAACTTTGACGTAACTTGGAGCGACGGCAAGAGCATCGCGAAGGTCCATAGCTTCGCCTTCGGCGTCTTTGGCGATGATGTCGGTTAAGATGATTTCATTGACTGCGGTGCGCTGATTCATGATACCGAAAGCGATACTCGCGCCCACATTCCCAGTACCGACAATCATGACTTTGTTATTATCCATGGGTTTATTATAACATATGCACTATGATTTGGTATAATGAAACTATGAAGAAATATTTTGTAACTATGTTTGTTTTGCTAATAACTATGATTTCTACTATCGCAGCACCGGTGTATGCGTCTACGGATGATTTCTATTTCAGTGACTTTACAGCGGATTATTATTTAACAAAAGATGCGGAAGGGGTGTCGCATTTGAAGGTAGTGGAGAATTTGACGGCAGAATTTCCCAACTATAAACAAAACAAGGGAATTTGTCGACAAATTCCATATACAAACAATCGTGATTGGAATTTAACCTTGGATGGTTTGACTGAGTCGGATATTCTGGTATATCGAAATGGTGTGGTAGAGCCAATTTGGAGTATTGATAAATACAATGGGCATTATGAGGTATGTACGGGGACAGATGATTATGTGTTGGGGACGCAAATGTATACTTTGGTATACGAATTTCAGCGTGTGGTGACGGAATTTAGTGACAAACAGGAATTATACTGGGATACGAATGGTAATGGATGGTATCAGCGATTTGATAGGGTGACGGCACGGGTACATTTGGAAGATATGGACGATTGGACTGGTCAGAGCTGGTGCTATACGGGAGCGTATGGCGAGAGTGGGCAAGACTCTTGTACGATTACAAAGATAGATGATGGAGTGGAGTTTATAGCGTCGAATTTGGGTAGTTATGAGAACTTGACCTTTGATTTAGAGCTAAAGCCGGGAAGTTTTGCGATACCGGAACCGGAAAAGAGTTATGCATTGGTATGGCTCATGCTAGGTACGGCACTTTTGGTAGCACTCTGTATGATTTCGCCAATACGAAAATATAGTAAGTCTAGGGTGAAGACGAACGAATATAAGTCGATTTTTGTGAAGCCGGAATATCAGCCCAATCCGAAGTATGGTGTTGCGGAGATGGATGAGGTTTATATTGGTAAAAAGAAAGATAGCAAAGTGGCGTTGTTGCTAAATATGATAGTTAACAAAAAGGTCTCGATTGCTAAGGTTGGTAATAGTACGTCTAAATCGAAGAAGTGGAAGTTGATTATTAATTCAACGGAAGGATTGGATAGTGAAGAGACTACCTTGCTTTCCATACTGAACGGTGGAGAGATGCCGGCAGTGGGCGACGAGGTTGCAATTAAGACGCATTCGGCAACATCTCAGTTGGTGAGATTGGCTAGACAGTATGATTCTGGAGTTTTGAAAAAACTGAAAGAGCACGGGTTGGTTGAATCGGGCTATAGGATGAAAAATACCTCCAGCTATCAGTCAATGACTGCGGGGCAGATTGTGATGACGATGCTAATTATCGGATTTCCGGTGTTAGGAATGATAATATCGTTTTTGGAGGAAATTGGTTTTGACGGAATATCATTAAATGGAAAATACCCGGTAGGACATGCATTTTTCTTACCGGTAATGGTGGTGCTAATAGTGGGGTGGATTGTTTTATGGTTGGTCCTGAGGAGTAAAACCAATAAGTACGCATTTCATACGAGTTTGGGTCTGAAAGCTTCGCGTTATATGGATGGTTTGAAATTATATATCGAAATGGCGGAATCCGAGCGGCTCAAAATGCTTCAAAGTGTGGAAGGCGCAGACACTTCGCCGGAAGGGATTGTGAAGCTTTATGAAAAGTTATTGCCCTATGCGGCGGTATTTGGACTTGAAGAAAGCTGGATGAATGAGCTGAAAGAATACTGCAAAGTGGCAGAAATACAGGAGCCAGATTTCTTGACAAATGGAATAGTAGTTTCTGATTTGTCACGTTCGATGCGGACGGCAGCGTCCGTGGCGAACTCATCAACTCATTATTCGAGTAGCTCAATATCTGGTGGAGGAGGTTCATCGTCGGGATTTTCTGGCGGTGGTGGAGGCGGTTTTTCCGGTGGCGGGGGTGGCGGAGGTGGCGGAGGCGGTCGCTAAAAATACGACGACAACTACTGTGGCCGTGATAATTAACTAGAAATATGACGAGCATGAGTTATTGCATTTGCGTTGCGACGAAATGGAATGTGTGGTATTATGTATACATAAGCGAGTATATTAAATATAATTTTGAAGGAAGAATAAAATGGATCCAATAAACAATCCTACAACAACTCCAGCGCCTGCGCCGGTTCCTAATGCGCCAGTGCCAGATGTATCGGCTCCGGTTGCGGCGCCAGTAGCACCAAATCCGGTGTCGGCTAGCGGCTTTGATAATCCTGCGCCTGTGGCACCGGTAGTCCCTCCTGTGGCTCCGGCTGCACCTGTAGCGGCCGAGCCGGTAGCACCAAGCCCGGCGATGCCGCCTGTAAATCCGGTAGCACAGCCGACGGTGGCACCTGTGCAGCCACCGATTAATCCAATTATAAAGCCGAGTGGTTTGGGTGTGACTGACCCGATTATGATGCCAGAAAAGCCAGCGGCGCCAGATCCGGTAGAGGAAGAATTAAAGGCCCCTATGAAGGCTGCTGGTCCTGTACCCGGCTCAATTGGTTCGGCCGTTTCTGGTCCAGCCAGTATGCCAAATGTTGATGAGGTGCAGCCTGAAGGTTCTTTTACGGGCCAGCCGATGAATCCTACGCCTAGTGTAGCATTCAATGATCCTGCTGTGCAGTCTACGTCGGCACAACCAGCGAAGAAAAAAACTAGTAAGTCAACTTTAATTGCTCTAATTGCCGTAGCGGCGATAGTGGTAATAGCGCTTGCAGTTGTGTTATTTATGCAAATGAATGGTTAATGTTGCAAACGAATGAGCAGATAAATAACCGGTCTCTTGACTGGTTATTTATTCTATTATAGAATATTTTTATGACAAAAAAATATATAACGACCGCAATCCCCTATGTTAATGGCAAGCCGCATATTGGTCATGCGATAGATTATTGTTTGGCAGATGTCTGCGCAAGGTACTATCGAGCGTGTGGCGATAGTGTTAAGCTACAGGTTGGTACTGATGAACATGGTAATAAGATTGCTCAAAAGGCGAAAGAGCTGAACGTCCCCGTGCAGGAATACGTTGACGAGAATGCAGCAAATTTTAGAAGTTTTATAAAAAAGTTAAATGTTTCGTATACTGATTTTGTGCGAACCACTGATAAAAAACATGAACAGAGAGTAAAGGAGATATGGCAGAAGCTTTCCGGACATATATATAAGGCAGAATATGAGGGATGGTATTGCGTGGGATGCGAGAGATATATCACGGAGAAAGAATGTCAAGAGAACGGCGGTATATGTCCTGATCATCAAAAACCCTATGAGAAGTTAAAAGAAGAGAATTACTACTATAGAGTGGCGGATTTTAAAGAACAGATTCGGGATGCAATAGAAGAAGATGAAATATTGATTCTGCCAGACTTCCGCAAAAAAGAGATGATGCGGTTACTAGAGGAAACACCAGATGTTTCGATATCGCGCCCTACGTCACAGTTGACTTGGGGGGTACCGGTGCCTGGTGACGAGTCTCAAGTGATGTATGTTTGGATGGATGCTTTGGCGAATTATATTACAGTGTTGGGATATCCGGAAAAGGATATTTCTGGCTGGTGGCCTGCTACGGCACAATTTGTAGGAAAAGATATCTTAAGGTTCCATGCGATTTTGTGGCCGGCATTGTTACTTGGTTTAGGGTTACCATTGCCTAAAACAATCGTTTCGCATGGCATGGTGTTGGCAGATGGACAAAAAATGTCGAAATCAATTGGCAATGTAGTAGAGCCATTGGAAGTGATTGACAAATACGGACTCGAGGCATTTCGTTATTATTTCTTACGACATGTGGATACATTTGCAGATGCCGATTTTACATGGGATAAATATGATGATGCGTACAATAATGAATTAGCCAATGACTTAGGTAATTTAGTTCAGAGACTGGCTACTCTTGCAAGCAAAAATGATATAAGGATTAACACTGGGACGAGTATAGCGATTTATTCGGAAGAATACGATGATTTGATGCGAGAATATAAGTTTTCAAAAGCGTTTGATTTGGTTTGGGTAAAGATTCAGGGTTTGAATAAGCGAATTGATGAAGAGAAGCCTTGGAATTTGGCCAAAGAAGGAGAAATTGCGAAGTTATATACTTGTATGTGCGGTTTAATCAAAGATCTTTTACAGGCTAATCATGAGTTGGCGCCATTTTTGCCGGAGACAGCAGAAAAGATACAGAATGTTTTCGCAGGGGACAAAATCCAACCACCCAAGACTCCGTTATTCCCGAAACACTAGAGAAGATGGATTGCATAATAAAAAAATAGCCCCTACATTGTAGGAGCTATTTTAAGGTAGGCTTATTCTTCGTCGTTTAGTTTAGAGCTAAAGTCGGACAAATAGAAGCCAATAACGCCGCCGATTGCAGGAATCAACGCGTAGGCTGATAGTGCTTGGCAAATGCCGCCAAGGATTTCACCGAAGTTTTCGCCGGAAGTTGGGAAAATTTGGAGCATCATGGCAAGTGCTGGGTTGTAGATAAAATTGTTGCTGAGGCCGACGAAGGCAGCTGAAATAACATATCCAACTAGAATTGCTAATACGAGACCACCAGTAACTGTCACTGCGAATGTGAATACACTGCGCTTGTATTTGAGGGCTCGAGCAAAGAAGAAAGCGATGATAATGCCACCCATTAGCTCGATTAAAGCGGTAATCCAGAATTTGCCTTCACCGATGGCGGTGATGGTCGCAATTTCGTAGGCTGTTTCGCCGCCGGCCAAATGGAAGGCGTTGAAAACTAGCCAGCCTAGCCAAGCGCCTGCGATTTCGGCGATGATATACATGACGCCACGAATGACTGACATGCGGCGGGACGCCATCATGCCTACAGTGATTAGTGGGTTAAGACATGCTCCTGAGAAAGCGTAGACCGCAATCAATACGGCTATGATAGCGACTGCGTAAGTAGCGGTGCTAGCGATACCCATGAGTAACACGGAGAAGAACAGAAAAGCAAGTAACATGGTTCCAAGTAACTCGCCAAGTAATGCTCCGTAGAATTTATGGTTTTTGAAAATTGTGAGGATACTCTCTTTGCCTTCGTATTTTTTGGCGAAAAATCCTGATAGGAAGGATTTGCCTGAATTGCTGGAAGAACTTACGGAAGTATCTTCTGATTTAGTGGTTTTCTCTGTCACGGTGGTCTTCGCAGTGTCTACTTCTGCAGACTTGGTGACGGACTTAACAGCGGTTTTTTCTGCTGTGGATTTGGTCGATTTAGTCTTATTTGACTTGTTCGACGATTTCGACTTTTTGGTCGCCATTATTCCTCCTTAAATAATATTTGTTTAATTATAACACGAAATTTGTATGTTATAATAAAAAAGTTATTAAATTATTTAGGTGAAGGAAAAACATGGGCATAATGGTAAACAAAGAAAACCAACAAAATGATGAATTGTCACGAAGAATTACGGCTGATTTGAGAGCTAGGGCGGCACAAACGGATAGCGGAGACGATGATGTAGATATGGTTGAAGACGCGAGATATTTGAAGGATTTGAAGAAGACAAGTAAGTTTGGATGGGTGTGGCTCGTCTTGATAGTATTAGCGATTCTGTCATTGGTTTCGATGATTTTTTTGTAAAAGGTTAAGTTTGGTATATAATAAATAGTATGGTACAAGAACACGATCCTTATAGAAAAATGCTAAACGAGGCTAAGAAGAGTACGAGACCTTCGTTGCCAGGCGACGATAACAGAGAAAAAGAAAAAGCGGCCCAAATGGATGCGAACGGCGAATCGGCAAGGTCGGATTTAGCTGATTCTGAGTCTAATGCTACTAAAGGGTTATATAAGAATAATGCTTCAGCGAAAGAACAGGAGGAGAACGCTGGTGGATTCCGCTTTACTGGGAACGGTAGTGGAGGCAATAAGAAAAAGAAAGGATTGCTGGGCGGAGGATTTAAAGGGTTCAAAATGTCGTTTGCTGCAGTGGTGATTATGGTAGCGGTAATGGCATTCGGCGTATTTGTAATGCTTGGTACGCCACTATTTACGATTGGACATTTGGATTTTAATCTTCAAGATGCACTCGGCTTTACGAAGACTTCTGGTATTTTGCAAAAAATAGCTACTAGAATTATTCAGAAAAAACTGGCCAAGGGAGAGATGCCATCGGCATTAGCTGGTGATTTTGCAGAACATGGTATTAATGTAGGTCAGATAACAGCAAACGGTGATTTTGTGAGAACCAATACGTATATTGCGGATATTGACAGCCTAAAGGATGTGGCCACATTAGGGCATTATGAAGTTAAGCCATCCGAAGGTGAGTTGGCTATATTATATGACGGTCAGGTCGTGTTGGCGGATGATTTTGTGAATACTGTGGAATCCAATATGAAGATGTTCGCGGACTATACTGAAGCATTAGATATCTCCGCGAAGTTTTATTATGGCGATAACGTGGATGCGGTGTATCAAGAGATGGGACTATCACGCAGTATTTTTGCAGATTGGGTGGATTCTGGTGATAACGAAAAGAATAAAGAGGTATTTGAAGAGACGATGAAGGAAGTGCTTGATAATGAGTCAAATGTTGTAATGTTTCCTTATCTTGATGACTCTGATAATTCAGCGAGTGTGTCACGTAGTAGTACCCTAATTGCCCCTGCTCCTTCGCCGCAGGTGAATCCGAGTCCAGACGATCTTTATGAAAACCCATCGACTGGAGAAGTAGTCGATTCTTCTTCTGGTCAAACGATTTTTCAGCCTTCGCGCGATACAACCGATGCAACAAGTGATGGTGGGTCGGATTCTGGTTCTAGTGGTACGGTGGATAATGACGGCAGTTCGCGTAGGATTTCTGTGTCCGATAATGATAATGCTGCTGGAATAATAGAAAGCGTGGCAAATAATGTAACAGGAGATTATGCAGATGAAAAGGCTGCGCAATTGCTAAATGCAGCTATCTCGGCTGGAGAGCCGTACCTTGCTGCTAATACTTTTATTGGAATAGAATCACCTATTCAACAAGCAAGAATTGAAGGAACTGGTCCCGTAAATGAATTGATGAATTTACTTAACTACGAATCGACGATGACCTATAAGGATGCTTTAACGGGTGAAATTAAGACAACGAAGAATTCGATTCTCACGACAGGAAATTTTGTCGCGGCGGTATCTGGTGGCCAGTTTTCAAAAAATGAGGCATTAAACTTTGGAAGGGATAGAGCCTTAGTTGCAACTAGCATGACTGACCAAAGTATTATTAGAGATACTTCGACGGCATCTGATGGACAAAGTAAATCGAGCTTGTTGATGCCTGTGTCGAATGGTGACCCTGCCGATGCGGGTACATTAATTGATGCCTTGGATGACAGTGTAGCAATTGCAATGACTGAAAGTAATTACAGCTTGCTGACGAGCCAGGCGGGCGGGAATCGAATTGTGGAGGGTGGGTCATTTTTGTCAAATATGATTAATTCTCAGGTTCTTGGAGCAATGCCTTCGGATGAATCTACGGTTGTGGCTTATAATCGTGAAGCTAAGGTGGAGATGGAAAGGTTAGCTGCGGCGGAAAGAGCCACTAAGAGTCCATTTGATATCTCATCTCCTTATACTTTCTTTGGCAGTATTGCGCATGGTTTCGCTAATGCAATGATTCAAAATAACAGTAATGGTGGGGTTGTTTCGAATGCGATTGGTACAATGGTGAGTTTGACAGGGGAATCGGCGCAAGAAATGTGGGGCTCTGTTTTAGCAGATGGCGAAAACGATGCGGATTATGGGGTAACATTTGGTGAATATTGCGATACTGTACAATCTGCAGCGAACGTGCGGGGGGATATTTATTGTACGGCCCATAATACGATAAGTACGGGTTATATAGATTATGATGAGGATGATTTTAAGAATGCTTTGAATGCTTTGGGAGGTAATTTGGATGAGTCGGGTAAGATTAAATTGAATAGTGATTTAGACGTTTTTGTAGAAGCTGGTATGGGAAGATGGTCGACTGTAGGTACAAAAAGTGCGGAAGTTTGCGAAAAGATGAAGAATGCAGGTAAAGTTGGCGTATCGACGAAGATTGGTGATTTCTTTGCAAGTGCACTTAATTTATATAATGCATGCGGTGCCGTCAGCGATACTGATAAAGCGCTCTTGGAGGACGCAGCAACAGGTGCATACTTTGCTAATAGTGCCGAAAATGACAATTTAGAAAAAGTGAAGCTCTTTTCGGCATATTCAACTTATGCCGAGGTGTTGTCGTTGCTTGATGGTACGGTTAGTAAAGTTACCGAGTTAAAAAACAGAATATTAGCAGAACGTCCGCAAGACAACTCGCGGGCGGGAAGGATTGCGCGGATATCGGGAATGACAAAGCATGAAGCTGAGATAGCGCTGGCTTATGCGGATTATTTGACGTTTATTGCGAGATATAATCCGGCAGAACGGTATGCGTTTGGCGTAGATTTGATGCCGCCGGAATCACACGAGCCGTTAGTAGAACACGCAAGCCAGGTGGCGGTGGATTTGTACGTGATGTGGCATGGTCGCACGGAGTACGACGATTTGCGTACACGTACACGTGTGGCTTAAAGATGCTGCAGGGATGGGTGATTGACGTGGTTTGTCGATTTCGAGGTTTAGGAGTATAATATATATAATATGGTAGAGTTAGAACAGTTAAAACAAGAATTGAAAAAGATTAATTCTGAGGCGTCAAAAATTCGCGAAATGGCTGTCGAAAAGCGGGCGGAGTTTGGGCGACAAATCAATGCGAGGCGTCAAGAGGTGCTTGGCAAGATTGCGCAGGTGCAGAAGGCCTTGATGGATGTTGATGCGGAGCCAATTGATGTGACGGCTTGGTCCGGCGTGAATGAGGCGTTGCCGGAATTTTATCCTGCAGAGATGGGCTCGTGCCATCCTTTGATGACGGAACTGGAGCGGGTGTGTGAGATTTATCAATTGATGGGATTTGATGTGGTAGAAGCGAGACAACTGGACGACGAGTTTCATATGTTTGATGCTTTGAATTTTCCAAAGGAACATCCGGCGCGAGATGGTTATGACACCTTCCGAACGGAAGAAGGGCTAATTCCGCCAGCACATACCTCGACGATGCAGCATCGAGTATTGAAACAATACAAGGAACAATTAGATAGGACGGGATGTCTAGCGGTAGTAGTGCCTGGGAGAGTGTATAGAAACGAAGATGTGGATGCAACGCATGAGCATACTTTTTATCAGTGCGAGGGAGTATATGTGTCTCGAGATTGTAATTTGGGACAGATGCTGGGGATATTGCGAGAGTTTTTCGAGAAATACTACGAGCAGAAACTTAATATTCGGACGCAGCCAGGATATTTTCCGTTTACGGAGCCTTCGCTCGAATTTATGATTGAAAAGCCACAAGGTTTGGGTGGTAAGAAAGGTGATTTCCTCGAAATGCTAGGTTGTGGCATGATTCATCCGAATGTGCTAAAGATGGCTGGAATTAACCCCGAAGAATATCATGGCTTTGCTTGGGGTGGAGGTATTGATAGACTAGTGATGCTTCGTTATGGATTATCCGACGTGAGGCATTTTGAAAGTGGAAATCTTGATTTCTTAAGAGAGTTTAAATAGGAAGGAGTGGCGGATGAAAATTTCATTGAATTGGCTAAAAAGATGCGTCGAGATACCAGATACGGTGTCAAATGAGGAGTTGATTCGACTGATTGGTGCGCGTCTAGTTGAAGTGGAGGGCGTAATTGATGAGACTCATAAGTATAACAACATTTACGTAGTAAGAGTGGAGTCTTGCGAGAAAATTCCGGAGACACATTTAACACTTTGTCAGATAGATGCGGGTGATATGGGCAAGAAGCAGGTGGTATGTGGAGCTCCGAATGTGCGTGAAGGAATGTTGGCGGTATGGATAGCGCCGGGTGCGGTGGTGCCGGCATCGGTGCATGAGGATGCACCATTCGTGATTGGCGAACGCAAAATGCGCGGGTACGAATCTTGTGGAATGCTGGCGGGGGCAGATGAATTAGACTTTGATGATAAACATGAGAAGATTGCTGAAATCGATCCAGAAATGGCGAACCCAGGTGATGCACTGGCAGATGTATTCGGGTTAAGAGATTTGGTGCTTGAGATTGAGAATAAGTCATTGACGCATCGGCCGGATTGTTTTGGAGTGATAGGATTTGCACGAGAGGTGGCTGGGATTCTGGGGCTCGAGTTCAAGGAACCAGAATTTTTACTGCACGAAAGTGTGTTTCCGGAAGGATTTTTGGTGAATACGCGAGACGGTGTAGAGAGTAAGGATAATAGTATCGAAATCGCAGTTACCGATGATGGAATCTGTCCACGGTATACTGCAGCATCTGTTAAGGTGATTGATGCGACGGCTGAAGAGGAATACTTATCATCGATGCAGATTGATTTGGCGAAAGCCGGCATGGTGACAAAGTCGAAAATAGTAGATGTGACGAATTATTTAATGCTACTAACGGGACAACCTTTGCACGCCTTTGATGCGGATAAGTTTGTGACTGTGGGCGGTGGCGACCATCCTGTGATTGGTGTGCGTTTAGCGCATAAGGGTGAAAAGATAATCTTGCTTGATGATAAAGAAGTTGAGCTGAATGAAAATGATATCGTGATTTGCTCGAATGATGTGCCAGTGGCACTTGCTGGGGCGATGGGTGGAAAGTCGACGATGATTGATGAAAATACCAAGAACATCATACTGGAGTCAGCATCGTTTAGCTTATACAATTTGCGTAAGACACAGATGGCGCATGGGATTTTTTCGGAGGCGATTACGAGATTTACCAAAGGTGTGCCAACGGGCGGTACGTTCAATGTGTTAGCGGAGGCAGTGCGTGAGATTGGTGCAAAGCCAGTGGCACTTAAGGATTATTATCCGAATAACATTGAGAATACTGTTGTAAAAATTACAACAGTTGAGATAAACGAGTTACTGGGAACCGATTATGATGATGCGTTGATTGTAAAGACGTTGAAGAATGTAGGATTTGGCATAGAGGAAAAGAACGGAGAGCTTGAGATATTGGCTCCCTATTGGCGGACTGATATTCATATCAAAGAGGATGTGATTGAGGAGGTGGGACGACTTCTAGGATATGACAATATTGAGCCGATTTTGCCCTTACATGGTACGTCGGCGCCAAATAGATTGTTTGAACTAAAAAAGAATATACGTCGGATTTTGTCAAAATATGGTGCTAATGAAGTGCTAACTTATTCGTTTGTGAACGGTAAATTGCTTGAAAAAGCTGGACAAGATATTAAAAATGCGTATAAGATTGTGAATTCTATATCACCAGATTTGCAATATGTGCGACAATCGATCGTGCCGAGTTTGCTGGATAAGGCTCATATGAATCAAAAATTGCCAGTTGATAAGTTTGCGATGTTTGAGATGAATGAAGTCTATAGTAAGAAATGGGGAATGAACGACGAGAATGTTCCGAATGGCAAAGTGTCGCTTGGGCTTGTGCTTGCGGAACGGAAAAATAGTGGAACGGCTTATTATCAGGCGAAAAAATATGCGGAACAGCTATTGAGAGAATTGAATATCGCGGCGGAGATGGTTCCGCACCACTGTAAAATGGAGGCAGCAATGCCATTTGAGGGGGTGAGAACGGCTGATATTATGGTGGATGATGAGTGTATTGGTGTGGTGGGCGAGTTTAAGAATTCAGTTAGAAATGAGTTTAAGTTGGCACCGTATTTGGCGGGATTTGAGATTGTGGATTTAGAAGGTTTGTTGGAAAAAGTGAATGGAGTGGGGAAAATTAAATTTGGCCAGGTTAAAACTGAAGATTTGACGGTGACCACGGAAAAGACCTACGCGGAAGTGTTGTGTGAGGTGAAGGCGCAGTATCCTGATGCGGAGATTTTGCCACTTTCAGTATATCAGGCGCCTGGACAAAAGACACGAAATATCTCATTTCGCATTCGAACTTGGCGATAGATTTGTGGCAATTATTTGCGTATTTATTATGATTATGCTAATATAGTTAGTATGATATTGCTCGATTCCGTAACTAAACAATATCCGGGCGATGCAGAACCGGCACTTGATTCGGTATCACTTCATATTGAGCCGAATGAATTTGTGTTTTTGGTAGGGAAATCTGGAGCAGGGAAATCTTCGTTAATAAAAATGATTACGAAGGAAGAAATACCTGATTCGGGCAAGATTATTGTGGGTGGGATTGATTTGGACTATGTAAAAAAGCGTCATATTCCGGGTTATCGTCGAAGGCTCGGAGTGGTGTTTCAGGATTTTAAGCTGTTACCACGGCGGACGGTCTATGAAAATGTGGCGTTTGCTTTGGAAATTGCTGGAATGAGCGGACGTGAGATTCGCAAGACTGTGCCTAAGGTGCTAGAGCTGGTAGATTTATTGGATCAGGCGAAAAAGTTTCCAGCTCAGTTGTCTGGTGGTCAGCAGCAGCGGGTGTCGATTGCACGAAGCGTGGCAAGACAGCCGAAGATTTTGATTGCAGACGAGCCGACGGCGAATTTGGATAAACTAACGACGGCGGAGATTATCGCATTGCTTAAGAAGATTAATGATTTTGGAACTACCGTGCTAGTATCAACGCATGATGAAAGTGTAGTAAACACTTTGCAGAAGCGCGTGATTACTTTGAAGAACGGTAGGGTAGTGAATGATCAGAAAGCAAACGGTATATATAAGCTCGATGCGACACCGGTAGTAAAGACGCCACTTAGGCAAATGCAGGTGCCGGGGCACGCTTTACGTCAAAAGCCGATAGTCTTGACGACGACTGAGGTTGCTTCTCAAGGTCCGGTACAACCAATGACTGCTCGAAGCATGGGTAAATCTACTGTGAATACGACGAAGCCGGTGATGATGCGCCAAAATGCTGTGAAGGCTTCGCGCCCCATCATTGCGAAGACTCCTAAAGTTAAAAGAAGGGTGATTTAATGGCTGAAACGGAGAAAAAAGAAGAAAAGCAAAAAAAGTTAAAGAGGGTTTCGAAGAAAAGCCTGCGTTCTATGCAGAAAAATCACAAGCGTCATGTTTTTCGGACGAGTGCTAGGATAGTCAAATATGGCACCAAAGGCTTCACTCGTAATATTTGGTTGTCGACTGCTGCGACAGCGGTGATGTCGATTACTTTGATTATTCTTTTTGTAACTGTGGTGGCTAGTGTGATTTTGACAAATACAGCGGAAATGATGAAAGATAAAATCGATATTACGATTTATTTCAAGCCAAACACGACCGAAGAAGTGCTAGGTAAACTGACGAAACGTATCGAGGAAGACTCAAATATCAAGAGCGTTGAAACATCTTCTTCCGAAACAGAATATAAGAAGTTCTTGGAAGAGAATAAGACCAGTGACGAGATACTGAATATTTTAGATGCAGAGATGGAAAAGATGATGATTAATAAGATGCAAGCAACGATGCGGATAAAGGTATACGATGTTGATAACCTAGATAGCGTGAAGGGTATTGTTGAGGAGGATGAGTTGTTTGTTGAATATACCGATAAAGATAAGGTACCGACATATGACGTAAATCGAGCAGAAATCGCAACAATTACATCATGGGCTAGAATCGCGCGTACTGGTGGTATAGTGTTAGCGGTTGTATTTCTTGTGATATCGATTTTGATTATCTTTTCGACGATTCGGATGGCAATTTTCTCGCGGCGCGAAGAGATATATATGATGAAATTGGTCGGTGCTGATAAGCGATTTATTCGTGGGCCGTTCTTGGTAGAGGCGGAGATTTGCGGCATTATTGCTGGCGTCGTGGCGGGGACGGTTTCGTATTTCGGTTTTAAATTCATGGCGCCGAAACTAGAGGGTTATGGGATTAGCGTGGCGCAGATTGAGAATATATTAGATTCAAACAAACTGATACTGGTCTTTTTGGCATTTATTGTTATCGGTATTATAATTGGTAGAATTTCGGCAAGACTTGCTGTGTCTCGATATCTCAATAAGGCTTAACTAGATTACTCAAGATTCTAGTTGACTTTGTGGAAATGTGTTATAATAAAGTTATGGTTAAAATGAAAATAAAAAGATTGTTGATGGGTAGTCTGGTGGGGGTAGTTTTGATGGGGATTTGTGCTGGTGCTATTGTAACTCCGGTAGCGGTGAGTGCGATTTCGAAAGCTTGCCAGAATTCTCCAGATTGTCTTGCAGCGATTGAGAAAGAAAAAGAAGCCAATAAGAATGCTGCAGCAGCGGCAAGTACGGCAAATTTGTATCAAGCAAAGGTGAGTGAAATGTCGGCGGAGATTGCTCGCAAGGAAGTTGAAATCGCACAAACAACGGCAGAGATTAAGGAATTAAAAATCGAGATTACCAAGACGGAGGAAAAACTATTAGAAGAGCAAGAAGCTTTAGTGGAATTGCTAGTCAATATGCATTTTGAGTCTGATGCAGAGCCGATTAAGATTTTGGCGGGTGCGACTTCGATTTCGGATTTAGCGGAGAAGGCGGCGCGCGAAGAAGTGGTGAAGGAACAGATTAGCGCGGCGGCTACAGCGGTGCGGAAAGCGAAGGAAAAGCTAGAATCGGATAAGGCTGAAGTGGAAGAATTGCTTGCACAACAGGAAGCGGCCAAGCAGGCGATGTCGGAAAAACGTACTGAGCAGCAACAGTTGGTGGAGAAGTTCGAAAATGATGCGGTGGCATACGAGGCAGAAGCCAAGGCGGCTCAGGAGGCACAACGTGCAGCGGAGAAGGCTGAGCAGGATGCGCATCCAGAGCGTTATCGTGGTACGGCATATTCGGGTGCTAATACCTATCCATGGCAAGGTGATTGTCCGGATAAACAGGATTTCTACATGACCTATCAAGATGGTTATGCGCTGGGTGGATATGTCTGTGAATGTGTTAGCTATACTGGGTGGAAGGCATATGAGTTTTATGGTTTATATCTATCCTGGGGTAATGCGTATTCCTGGGATGATGCAGCAAGAGCGGCTGGCTACGTTGTCGATCATACGCCGGCGCCGAATACGATTGGCCAAGTTGATGGTTATCCGTACGGACACGTGTTCTGGGTGGAAAGCGTAAATGGTGATGGCTCGATTAGTGTGACGGAATACAATAACGCGTATGCGACTTATCTATACTCTGGTGATATGCATTATGGAGATTTCGGTGCAAGAACGATTTCGGCGGATGATTTGTGGCAGTATAATTTTATACATTTGAAGTAGCTAAGAGCTTTGTATTGGCGATAACACTAGGTTGTGATTGTATGAGTGCTTCGTTCGCGGTTTAATGTGTGCATTATTACAACCAACCCAGCAACCCTGCTTTCTTCGCTGGACTTGTTTTGCTAGTAATTCTTACATAATCCGTCAGATGCTCGCGCCTTATGCAGGTTGCGATGATTCCTATGAAGCAATGCGATTCTTGCCACCCTGATGCGTGATGTTTCTATACTTTACTCAGGATGAGCGCTCGTATGACTGGGATTATGATAAGAATTACGCAAAACAAATCATTCTTATGCGAAGAAAGCAGGGTTGCTGGGTTGGCTATAGAAAACCACTTTAACCAGGGTGTACTCGGGAATAAGAAGGCGTACTTAAGTACCGGCCGACATTGTACATCTAATACTGTAGCCGTAGTACTTATTGCCGCTACCGGTACCTGGGAGCACGCTGGAACTATTCAGGAGTAGGTAATACGAAACGAGGTTATTGTACGCAGTAGATGACCAATAGTAGCCGCGGCTACCCCTATCGAGCGCCGACGAGGTAGTGAAGTAACCGGAGTAGAGGAAGTTATTTGGGAAGCTCCTAAAGGCAGCTGTCGCGGTCTTTCCGACAGTATTTGTAGTATTAGATGAATAATAGGCATAGCCATTATTTGGCGTATCTTCATAGGCAGTCTTTACTTCATCCATAGTTTTATAGCCTAAGTTATAGAATTCACGGAAAGTGCTAGTATCTCCAGTAACATTTACTCCACTGGTACTGCCACTCGCATAGGCTAACCCGCCTGTTGGTAGATGCCAGCCAGTAGGACAAAGTGAGGTACCGGTAGTAGTTTGATTAGTAGTGCCATTATGGGTAAGATTGGCTATAGCGGCATGCCAGGTGTAGTAATTGCCATAGCTATACATACCAGCACTCGTAGTACTATTAATGGCTGAGTTGGTGGTTGGGTTTTGTGGACGATTTGCGGAAGTAGATTGGTTGTTCCAGTTATTATAGCGTGGCATACGGTAAGCTGGGCTATTTGTAGTGCCGATATCTATGCTAGCAGTACCTTCCTGGGTGCCGCTATAGTACAGACTGTTGGCGGTATAAGTGGTTGTAAAGCCAGTAGATTCAGCGTCAGCCAGACCAGCGAACTGACCGCCATAGCCTTGGGCGAGAGAGCCGTTAGTGTTGTCGGTGCCAGTGTTTTGCAGGCGAAGGTTTTCTATCATCCAACAGTTACCATCAGCTAGTTTTGCAATGGAGTAGGTGTTGTTATCACGCTGGTCGGTTAGAGCGGAGACGGATTCAAGATTTGCAGTACCGTCAGTTGGAGCGGCGGTAAGAGCGTTAGTACCATTACCGCAAAGTTCAGCAACTTTGGCGATGTCTTGGAGGTTACCTACACTCTTGACCCATACAGCATAGAGCGATAGACCTTTGCCTTCACCAACATATTGACCATTTTCGTAAGTAATGGTTTCTTGTGGGCCATAGAACTTAGCTTCATTATTTGTTGCATAGTCAAACTTATCAGACCAACCAGCGAAACCATAACCGGTTCTACTAAAGTTAGAAGCTAGAAGTGTAGCTGAAGTTGGTGAAACACCATCAGTGGTTCCAGAAGTTGGAATAGTTTGGCAGCCCATTGTACCATCTACGTTACTACCATTGGGATAGTAGCAGATTTTACCGGAAGCGGTAGTTTGCGGTTGTAGTGGTGCTTCTGTATATGGATGTACCATAGTATATTTAACTTGTCCGATGTAGGTATCGGATGGTTGGTTAGGAGCGATGAAGGCGGCATAGGTGGTTTCTATTTTAGCGCCAAGGGTGGAGTCGGTAACAGAAGAACCGGTGTTAGCGTGGTACTGGGCGACTTTGGTGTAGTTGGCTGGGACAACATGCCAGGAATCAAAACTATTAAGGATGGACATGTTTTGAGGATTGTAGGATTCTGAACTATTGGTGATTTTAGTGACCTTCATGGACCAGTTGGAAGGGGTATCATTATTAGTATAGACAGCGGTGTCAATAGTACGTTCTGTGCTACTACCGACTAGTTTTGTATGGTTTTCACTGTCGTATGAATTACCAGTATAACCTATAGCGTAAATAGCGAAGCCATTACTGTCGTTGCAGATAGCGGTGAGAGTTGTTTTACCGATACCGTTTTCGTATTCAGAACCACTTGCACCAGAGTAAGTACTTGGGGATAATGTAGCGGTATGTGGAGTATCATTATGGCTGGTCATAGTGCAGGCCTCTGGAACAATGACGGCGGCATTGGCTGAAGTAGATTCAGCTGACGAAGCTTTAGAAGTTAATAATAGACCTGCAATGGCAGTGAGACCAAGTAGGATACCTACTGGCAATATATTATTATAATGGTTAACCTTTTTCATATTTCAATTGTAACATAGTTGTTGTGGTTTGTGTGAAAAAAAGTTTTTTGTTTGTGTGCTATAATATTAAACATGAATAAAAAAATAGAGTGGAAAGAAAAACGAGTTAGTCTAGGCAATGCGATTATCGTGGGCACGGTATTGGCTGTCTTAGGTGTGGTGGTAGGTTTGAATTGGAATAGTTGGTTTAGTGGATTTGGACCGTATTTGGGACTTGGTGGAGGGACCGAACAGAAGAACTGGGCGGTGCTTGATGAGGTATACAATAAACTAACTGGTAGTTATAACGGCGATGTAAATTTCGAACAGCTGGCTGAAGGTGCAAAAAAAGGAATGGCGGAGGCGCTTGGCGATAAATATACAGTGTATATGACGGCCGACGAGAGCTCTGATTTTTATAACGATTTGCATGGCAATGTTGGTTCGGGTATTGGTGTAGAAATGGGGGAGCGTGATGGGTATGTGAGGGTGCTTCGGACTTTACCAGATAATCCAGCACGCAAGGCAGGAATATTGGCTGGAGATATTCTTTATAAGGTGGATGGCGAAGAAGTCTACACTTTGTCGACGGATGAAATATCGAAAAAAGTGCGAGGCGAGGCTGGGACTGAGGTGACTGTAACTGTAGTGCGTGATGGTGAAGAAAAAACATTTAAAATGAAACGGGAGACTATTAATAATGTATCTGCTTATGTAGATTATGATGGTTCGACAGCAATTGTGACGGTGACGAGGTTTGATAATGATACTGGCAGTAAGGTGCAAGGGTTTGCCAAGGAGTTTTCGGATAAGGGTGTAAAAAAGGTGATATTGGATTTGCGTAATAATGGTGGTGGTTATGTGTCAGCGGCGGCAGATATGTTGAGTCTTTGGATTGATAACGATACGTATTTAGTACAGAAATCGAAACATTATGGTGATTCAAAGAGTACGACTGCTCCAGGGAAGGCTGTACTGAAGGATATGAAGACGATAGTGCTAGTGAATGGTTCGACGGCGTCGGCGTCGGAGATTGTGGCAGGGGCATTGCAAGATTATGGAAAGGCGACGATTGTGGGTGAGACGACTTATGGTAAGGGTGTGGTACAGAATCTGTTCGATTTGTCGAAGGGGACTTCACTTAAGGTGACGACGGCGGAGTGGTTTACGCCAAAGGAACGTTCGATTAATCTGACTGGTATTAAGCCGGATGTAGAAGTGGAACGGTCGTATGAAGATATCAATGCGATGCGCGATCCGCAGATGAGTAAGGCAAAAAAGCTGTAAAACTCTTAGAGATAACTTCTTGCTGATGCTGTGTGATATAATTTTAATATGAAGATTGCGATTGCTACGGCGGTGTATTATCCGCAAATCAATGGAGTGGCAGTGTTCTCACATAATTTGGCGGTTGGGCTTGCTGGCCGGGGACACGAGGTGATGGTGATTTGTCCGTCGCAGACGGGGCGGAGCCACACTGAGGTAGTTGACGGAGTAAAGACGGTATATCTGCGCTCGGTGGATGCCAAGGTGTATCCGGATCAAATTCATGATGTGCCAGAGAATCGTAAGATGTTGGGAGTGAAGATGCCGCGTTTAATATATCGACATGGACTGAGGGTGTCGGTGTTCCCACAACTGGAAGTGAAGCGGGCTTTGGATGAGTTTCAACCCGATGTGGTGCATGTGCAAGTATCGGATCCGATTGGGCTGTCGGTGGTGTGGTATGCACGGCGGCGGGGGATTCCGGTGGTGACGACGGAACATAATCAACCAGAAGTGATTACAGATTCTTTGAGGATTGGGCCGCTGAAGAAGCCGGTAAATGTGTTGCTGTCGAATTATTTTCGGAATCGGCAAAGTAAGAGTGATTTTGTAACTATGCCGACGGAGCTCGCGATTACTAAGTTGATTGGGGAGGGGTCTAAGTTCCCAGTGCCGGTGGCAGCGGTAAGTAATGGGGTGGATTTGTCGAGTTTTAAGCCGGGTAAGGTTTCACGCGAGATATACGATAAGTATGGAGTTGATGCCGATGTGCCGGTGGTGTTGTATGTGGGGCGAGTGGATCCAGAAAAGAAGGTGGAGCTTGTGATAGAAGCGTTCAAGGAAGCGCGTAGGGTTGTGCCGAAAATGCAATTGGTGGTTGTGGGGGATGGAGTGGACAAGGCGCGACTCGAGGGGAGATACGGTGAAGCGGATGGCGTAAAGATGCTTGGTAAAGTGTTGCCGCCGGATTTGTATGAGCTATACAAGCTGGGCTCGGTGTTTGTGACGGCGAGCCCGATTGAGACGCAGGGGATTGTGCTGATTGAGGCAGCGGCGTCGGGGATGCCGTTGATTGCGGTGAATGCGGGTGCGGTGGCGGAAGTATGTCGTGATGGTGAAAATGGTGTTTTGTGTCAGCCTGGCTCGGTGGATGAGATGGCGCAGGCGATTGTGAAATTGATGTCGGATGACAAGTTGCGTGAGAAGTATTCCCGACGGTCGGTCGAGATTGCACACGAACATGATTTTGAAAAGACGTTGGATAAGTTTATTAATATTTATTCTAAAGTCGTGCGTGATGCGTCTGGGGGAGTGGAATTGGCTGTTTAGACGACGATATTGACGAGTTTGGCCTTCTTGATGAAGATGGTTTTCTTGATGCCGTTCTCTGTATATTTCTGAATCTTTTTGTCGGCGAGGGCGAGGTCGAGGATTTTTTGCTCGTCGTCGAGGTCGCTTGCATCGGTGGTAAAGGTGGCGCGGAGCCTGCCGTTGACTTGGACGACAATAGTGACGGTATCGGAAGTGAGATATTTGTCATCCCAAGTAGGCCATTCGTCGGTGGCGTCGAGGTGCTCCAACATTTCGCTGGCGAGGTGCGGAGCGAAGGGTTTTAAGAGCTTCGCAAGAATAACGAGGTCGTCTTTGGTGGTGCCTTGCTTATATAGCTCGTTGACGTATTCCATGAGTGCAGCGACGGCGGTGTTGAATTGATAATGGTAGATATCTTCGGTTACTTTCTTGATAGTACGATGTCGAATACTTAAAGCATTAGTTTCCCACTCGGGGCCGCGTCCGTCCGGCCCGTCGCCACGGGCGGACGGCGCTAACTCTCGCGCTGCCGCGCTCCGCATTGCCCCGAGTCGGGAATCTAATGCTTTTTTATCTTCGTTATCGAAACATAAATTCCAGCAACGATTTAGGAATCTATATACACCTCCCACGGAACGTGGATCCCAAGCGGCGTCGAGGTTGTAAGGGCCGATGAAGAGTTCGTAGGTTCTTAAAGTATCGGCGCCGTAGCCGTCGTTGATAACATCGAGCGGGTCGATGACGTTACCTTTGCTTTTGCTCATTTTTTTGCCGTCGGGAGCATTAATGTAGCCGTTATATAGTAGATGCTTGATTGGTTCGCGGAAAGGAAGATAGCCGAGGTCGGCAAAGAATTTGCACCAGAAACGGACGTATAATAAGTGGGCTACAGCATGGTCGCCACCACAATAGTAATCTAATGGCTCCCAGTACTTGATAGCTTCGGGGTCCCAGGCGTGGTCTTGGTCGTGTGGGGAGGCATAGCGCCAGAGGTACCAAGACGAGCAGGCGTAGCCATCGAGAGTGTCGGTTTCGCGAGTCATTTCTTCCATGTGGGTTTCGCCGGTTTTCTCGTCTTTGACTGGGATTTGGACTTTTAACCAATCCTTAGCTTTCGCGAGGGCGGAACGACCGGTGCTGTCGGGTTTGTAATCTTTGATTTCGGGGAGGACGACGGGGAGTTGGTCTTCGGGAATGGGGTGAGGATTGCCATCTTTGTCGTATGCGATAGGAATGGGGCAACCCCAGTAACGCTGACGAGAGATGAGCCAGTCGCGCATTTTGTAAGTGGTCTTCGGGGTGCCGTAGAGGTCGCGGTCGATGAGTTTGGCTTCGACGATGGGGAGATCGAACTTTTCGGCAAATTCACGGTCGCGGTCGTCGTAGGCAGGGACTGCCATAATAGCGCCGGTACCGTAGCCGGCCAAAACATAGTCGGCGACGTAAACGGGGATTTTCTCCTTGGTGGCAGGATTGATGGCGTAGGAGCCGGTGAAAACGCCGGTTTTCTCTTTGTTCTCTTGGCGTTCGATTTCGGATTTCTTGAGGGCGTCTTGTTTGTACTTCGAGACGGCGTTGCGGGTGTCGTCGGTGACGAGGAAATCGAGGCCGGGGTATTCGGGAGCGACTACTAAGAATGTGGCGCCCATGATTGTGTCGGGCCTTGTCGTGAAAACCTTGAT
Source organism: uncultured Candidatus Saccharibacteria bacterium (assembly GCA_946548715.1). GTDB lineage: Bacteria > Patescibacteriota > Saccharimonadia > Saccharimonadales > Saccharimonadaceae > Nanosyncoccus. Next base: position 19,151 of record CAMNPZ010000001.1, on the reverse strand, counting down.
ATGGCGAAAACTTATATCGTCTTCTCGGCCCGCGTCGCCGTCGCCCATCGCCATGGGGACGGCGCGCTTACCCTCGGCTTGCCAGCCTCCGGATGACCTCGAATCCGACATAAGCTTTTCGCCCTTCATGTTTCCCCGAACAATGTCGAAATCAATTTCTGCGCCGACGGAGCGGCCGATCCAGTTTTTCTGCATGGTTTTGATTTTGTCGGGCCAGTCGAGAGAGTCGATGTCTTCGAGGAGTTCGTCGGCGTATTCGGTGATTTTGAAGAACCATTGTTTCATTTTCTTCTTTTCGACCTCGTGGCCGCAGCGCCAACAATGGCCGTTTTCGACTTGTTCGTTGGCAAGGACGGTTTGGTCTTCGGGGCACCACCATTGGTAGGATTCTTTTTGGTAGGCGAGACCTTTCTTATAGAGTTGGAGGAAGCACCATTGGGTCCATTTGTAGTACTCAGGGTCGGAAGTGTTAATCTCGCGAGACCAATCGATGGCGTAGCCAAGGCGTTTGGCTTGTTTCTTGAAGTTGGCGATGTTGGATTTGGTGATGTCTTGGGGTGCGGTGCCGGTCTTGATGGCGTAGTTCTCAGCGGGGAGGCCGAAGGTGTCGTAGCCGAAGGGGCGCAAGACGTTGAGGCCTTGTTGACGATAGAATCTAGTGAGTACATCGACGATGGTAAAATTACGGACGTGGCCGACGTGAAGGCCGGCGCCGGAAGGATAAGGGAACATTTCGGCGAGCATCATTTTGGGCTTGGCGGGGTTTTCGGTTGCTTTGAAAGGCTGGTCGGCTTCCCATTTGGCTTGCCATTTGGATTCGATTTCTAAAGGATTGTATCTATTACTCATCGAAATATTATAACACACTATGCTATAATTACAGGGAATATGTCAAGGAATCATTTACTGTCGCAACATTTTTTAAGAAATCCGCGGTTGGCGTTGATTTTGATTGGGCATTCGAATCTGAAAAAGCGTGACACGGTAGTGGAGATTGGGGCTGGGAGCGGAGTGATCACTTCGGCTCTGGCGCGAAGAGTGGCGCACGTGATTGCGGTGGAGCCGGATGCGGAGGCAGTGGCGAAACTGCGGGGGCATTTGAAGCGTCAGGGATGCGAGAATGTTGAAGTGGTAGTGAAAGATTTTATGGATTACGAGTTGCCGGCTGGGGCGTATAAGGTGTTTGCGAATCCGCCGTTTCATTTGAGTTCGGCGATTTTGCATAAGTTGATTGAGGCGTCGAATCCGCCGGAGGCGATTTACTTAATTTTACAAAAACAGTTTGCTCTAAAATTGTTGAATAATGACCGACATTATACTTCGCAGTTGGGGCTAGCGTTGACACGGGAGTATACTACGCGGATTCGGTTGCCACTGAAGCCTACCGATTTTACGCCACCACCAGCGGTGCCGACGGTGTTGTTTGAAGCGAAGCGGATAAAGACTGTGACGGACAAGGTCTAATAGCTGCCGTCGTACCAGCCTTCTTCGTAGGCGTCGTCGATAATGTCGCGACAGACGGAATTGCAGGAATCTGGGTAATCGATGGTGGCACCGTAGTTGGCGTTTTCGCGGTCATAGAGGCCGGCAGAGTAGTTGGCGTCTTCTAGTTCGTCCCAGCAGATGCCTTGCTCTTCGTGGTGGCAGGTTGGAGTGGTTGGTGTCGGAGCTGCGGATGGGGTTGGGGCTGGTTGTGCTGGCGTGATGGGTTGTTCAGTGGAAGTTGTGGGGGAAGGACTTTGCTCTGATGGTGTCGATTGCGGAGCTGTCGGCTCGGTTGGTTGAGCTGGCTTAGTGTTTTGTTCTGTGTTCTTGGGGCTGGCGTTTTCTTGGGTTGATGAGGAGTCAGTAGAGCTTGAGCTATCTGTGCCTGAATGTTGATTCTTAATAATAATAAATACTGGAGTTAATAAGATGAATAAAGTTAAAATAAGGATGCTGATTTCGATATAAAAGCTGGTGTTACTTGGTTTTGATTGTTTCATAGTATTATTATAACCTTTTAGTGAGGGAAATACGTATGAAAATGTTTTTTGTTTTATTAATTATATAAAAGCTACAAATATTTTATGCTATAATGATTATATTAATAATAATTGGAGGTATTATGGATGACATCGATAGCTTTGTCGATAGCCTTATAAAAGAAAAAAATCTGCAAGGGTTGACACCAGAAGGATATGAACAGGTTGCATCAGAACTTAAGGCCGCTGTAATAGAGCAAATCAATCGAGCCTTATTGAATCAATTACCAGATGAAAAGCTTGATGAATTGAATGATTTGTTAGATAGTGGAGAAATGGACGAAGCTAAAATGCAAGATTTTCTAATGAATTCTGGTTTGGATATTCCAAAAATTACAACTGAGACATTATTGTATTTTAAAGCTTTTTATCTTGGAGAGCAAGAATAAAAAAGAACCACTATAGAGTGGCTAACTAATGTAACAAAATGAAGGAAGGGAAGTGTAATGTCGAATAATGATTTCGAACCTGCCGGTCCTGGTGCAAGCAAAACATCAGATTCGGGTGAAGCTCAAAAAGGGGCTAAACGTGATGATACCGAAAAAGCAGCCCGAAGGGCAGGGAAGGTCTTAGATGTTTATGCGGCGGGTGGACCGTTGCGCTTAGGAATTGTCAATCAGGACAAAGACCTTCGCACTAAAGCGCGCGTAATGGGGGAAAATAAGCTTGCTAAACAGCTCAATAGTCAGCGTGGCATAAAGAAGATACTGACTGGTATTTGGCAGGGTGGAATTGCGCGTGGTTATTATCGTCAAAAATACATCAATGAGGCTCGCGAACAGTTAATTCGTGAGGGAAGCCTGGCGCATGATGCTGGTGTGCGCGAAGAATTGCGAGGTGAACAGTTGCTGCAACATGATCGAGAGAGCAGACGATACAATCGTGCCGTTACGAATTTGTTCATGGATGATTTGTCTTCGAAAGCTGGAGGAGATGAACGTGCAAAACTCCAAGAAACTAATCCTGTATATAGCAAGATTCGTGATATTATAGCGAGATATGCTGATGGTTCTATTGCGAATGAAGAGGATGCTGACCGGGAATTTCGGAAAGTAATTAGTTCGTTGGGCCAGGAGTTTGGAGAAGGGCATCTTTCTATTTCTAATATAAAAGACGTAGCAATTGCGGCAAAGAAGCGTTATGAAGATATGAAGACTATTGTCGAGGCTGAATGCGGCCGTTTTGATCACGATGAAGCTATGAAGCGCGTTATGCATGGTTTTGAAATTGTTTATGGTAGTAAGCAAATCGAAAAAAGAACACCGAAGGGCAATACTGTTGATAGCGTAATAGATAAACTGGAATCTACTGCGATTGGTTCAATGGTGCCGCCAGCCACTCTTGCGTTAGCAACAGCTACGGCTATGAGTGTTTCGGAATTCGTAGGGCAAAGATTAGTTAGTACGGTGTGTGCTGTGGTGCCTGGTCTTAGTGGGGCGATTCTTGGAGGAGTAAGAGCTAGTTCGACTTTTGAGCAGGAACGTTCGCGTGCTTTTTATGAGGAAAGATATAGTCGAAAAGTTGAGAATGAAAATAAGCGCGGTGAAAAGGTTCGAAAAACTGTATACAAGCATCATTCCGCACGCGAAGTTGTGAATCGTTTGGCTGATGCACGAACTGCAATAGATAAGGCGAAGAGTGAGGGCAAAGATACTTCTGCTTTGTATGAGAACTTTTTGCGAATTGTTGCAGAAACGAAATATCTTCTTGAATGCGAGAGAGAGGGGAACACTGTTTTAAAATACACATCAGAGAGAAATGCGCCAGAAGAACAGTTGATACTATTGCAACAATACGCTAGGGCTAAATCCTTTTTGCGAAAAAGCAACTCGCACTATGCGGATGTTGATAAGAGATTAGACAATCAAACGGACTTAATGAAGAATGTGATAAATGGTTACCTGACGGAACAACAAGATAAAGATAAAGCGGCACGTGATTTGAAAATTAAGACGATTCTTAAAAAAAGCGGCACCGGCTTATTGGTTGGTGCAGCGTTTGGACTTGCTGCGCAAGAGGTTCGTGCGAGTGCACTTTTCGATAGGGACAATAAGTTACAGGGGCTTTTTGAAGGCAAACAAAATGTTGATGCTTCTGCTAAGCTTACGGCACTCGCGAAGGCAAAACAGGGTATGCTTGGTCTTTTTGGAAAGAAAGATTTGAGTTCTAGACTGAACGCTAGTTTCGATGTCTCAAAGGGGATAGCCGTCAGTACGGATGCCAAGGTGTCGTTTGCTAAGGCTCCTGATGGAACATATACTTTATTCCGTGACGGAAAAGAGGTGGCAAAGGGAATTAACTGGAATCCTTCAAATGGTAGGATGACTCGTGCTTCAATTCAGGCGTTGCGAAAGCAGGGATTTGAAGTTGAGCGCATCGGAAAACTATCGCAAACCGTGAAACAAGTAGTTCCAGGCACGACGACAAGAGAAGTGCCTATTGGCCAATGGAGGAATAATGCGAATTTGGGTGTGCCCGTGCGTCGTGTCGGATGGTGGGACAATGATACGCCAGGGGTCTTTGATTTTAATGAACTTGGTGCGCACTATTATACTGATCCTCAAACTGGTTTGCATGGACTCGTAACTAGGATGGTTGATTCTGGCTCGTTTCATGGTGGCAATGTGTCTCAGTTTTCGAAGTGGGTTCAAGATGGAACCGTTAAGCTGATGATTTCGCCAACGAGCGCAACTCAAGGGCATCCGATTGAAGTGTTGGGTAAAGTGCTTCCGAATGGTCAAATTGCTTTCGTTCCAGAAGAAGGAAGTATAGCAGCTAGGTTTTTCGACGCAAGTGGCAAGTTTATTGGTAAATATGCAGAAATTGTGCAGGATTGCGGTATGTCTCAAGATGGTTTGTCACGATTGATTCGACCTTTTGCAACGGTGGTTGGACGTGACTATAGCGGTACTTTACCGATGATTGAAGACACACTCGAAGAAGTAACAAAGACTCTTTCTGTTCCGGAATACCTGATTTCGTCCGGTATTACCGATTGGGTCTTACCGATGACTTTTCCTTTCATATATGATGGCGCAATGAAGGATTCAACCCCGGCCGATTATGTAAAGCAACGGAGGGTTAGGAGACGTCCTGGAGGAGGATATTATGATGGTTATGGCGAAGATTATTACGAAGATTCTGGAATCCCGATACTGAGGCTTGAAACGGACGACAAGCCGATAAAAGACCCCCATGGATGCGTCAAAGGAGAAGTGTCTCGCAATATCGATCAACGTAAACAGCTAACTTTAGGTGAGGAGGTGTCTGAATATAGAAAACGTATGGTTGCGGCGGGAGAGTCGGAGCGTGCTAGTCGTATTGATTCGATTGTTGACAGTTCTCCGGTCTTGAGTAAGATGGGCGGCACTACGAAAACTGTAATAATGCTACCAGTTTGGGCAAAGGAAGATTACGATAAGATTTATGATACGCTATCGCTTTATGAGCAGCAAGAGGGCGTATCGTTGGATTCGTTTATTGTATGTGTTAATGTGAACGATAGAATGGCGGAAAGCCCAGAAACTGTAGATGCAGCTGAACTAACAGAGTCTGAGAGAAAATATTTTGCTTCACATGGTAGACCTGAACCAACCAAAGCAGAAGTATATCAATATCGTTATGACCGGACCATAAAAGAAGTCGAAAGGGCAAGAAGGGATTTTCGAGGTTTACAAATCGCTACAGTTTCTCAATCTGGGCATAATGGTATCTTTGATGTGTCAAGAGAGACGAATGACGTGGTGCTTTTCGCCATTGATAAGGCGATTAGAGAAGGTCGTATGAGTGCTGATAATGATGTGGTGATGGTACGAAATGACTGTGATGTTAAACACATCAGCAAGAGATATGTTGCTTCTATCCAGGAAGCCGCCAAAAGGAACCCCAAGACACCGATATTTACTGGTACAACACAATTCAATATTAATCATCAGCGTTTGGCACCTGGTTTAGGTGCTGCAACTCAGATTGAACGAATGAGTAACTTAATTGGTGCAGTGAATGGACGTATCCATACTGCTGGTGGGAATTTCGGCTATCGTGCTGCCCACTTTGCTGCCGTTAACGGTTACGGTTTTAAAGCTAATGGTGACGATATGTCTGGTGGTGCGGGTTCAGATGATTTAAGAGTTGGACGACGCCTGTATGATGCTTTTTCGTCGGCATACGAAGACCGTGGTGATAATTCCGGTAACCCCAATGATCGTGATTTGATGGATCCATCTACTAGGATGCTTGTGAGAGTTGGGGATGCGATTTGCGATACGGACAACTTACGGTATCTGAAATTCTATGCAGGTGGTGGTTTTGCTCGAGCTGGTTCTGGTGTGACGAACGATGCATATCGAAGAGCGAGCAATAGGCCGGAAGATGTCACGGAGGGTAGTTATAATGAAAATGCTAGTCGTGGCGACTGGAGATATTGGTCGAGCTTCTATGAAGATATTGACGGTCCAAATATGGAAGTAGTTGCAGAACGTTTTGCGAAAGAAATGACAGATTACTTTTCGTGTTGTGGTCGAAATCGTCGCAGCATGCGACAATGGGAACGGATTTTGGAATGGTGGTTTGGTGTGCCAAAAGAAGGTGTTTATACGTTGAGGCGCGTGCCGGATACTACGAGGCGATATAATGGAGAAAGAGTTTTATTTGAGTTTACGGAACACGGTAAGCAGGTGCTGCGAGAGTCGTTAAGGCGACGCATCGTTGGAAATGGCAAGCCAAATATACCCGTGAATAATTTCCAGCGTGCTATTCTGGAGGGACGTTGGGCTTCGAGAGCAAGTGGCGATGGTCCGTATTAATGATGTTTTTGGATAGTGATTAAAAATGATGATATTGGTACTTGATAATATTCGTTCATGCTATAATGTGGGGGCTATTCTGCGGACGGCAGAAGGATTTGGGGTGGAGAAGGTGATTCTGTCGGGGTATACACCGAGAGTGCATGACGCTAGGTTGTTGCCACATTTGAGGGAGAAACTTGACAGAGAAATCCATAAGACTGCGCTTGGGGCAGAGGAGATGATAGAGATTGAAGCGAGTGATGATATCTTGGCGCGTTTGGACGAGTTGAAGGAGCAGGATTGGAAAGTAGTAGGACTGGAGAATAATATCTCTAATGTGCCGTTATTTCGATTGAACGATGAGCTATTAAAGAATAAGCTGGGTGACAAAATCGTACTCGTACTTGGTGAGGAAGTGCATGGTATTTCGAAAGATGTCGTTTCAAAGGTAGATTTATTTGTAGAGATTCCAATGAAGGGGCGAAAGGAATCATTTAATGTATCAGTGGCGGCTGGTATTGCGATGTATGGTATAATGAATTTATGATTAAAGTATATACAACGCCAACCTGTGCATATTGCCATGCATTGATGGATTGGTTGGATAAAATGGGTTTGGAATACCAAGAAATGGATGCTACGAAAGAGCCAGACATCAGTACTGTTCCAGTGACGATAATTGGTGAAGAACGAATTGTGGGGTTTGATCGCCCGGCGATAAAAAAAGCGCTAAGAAAATTAGAAATCTAAATATCTTTGTATTATACCATATATTTGTGCAATAGTCAACTCTTGATTGTTTGCCTAAAGGGTGGTAAAATAGGTAAAATTATCTATTAAACTAAGGAGTAAAATGCCTGAACCTAAGAAACAAAGTAGCCCAAGAAAAACCGGGCTCCGTAGGAGTCATCTCAGGCTTAAGCTGGCGCGAAGGGTTAATAAAACTTCCCCTGTGAAAGCATTTGAGACTAAGAAAAAGACCCCGAATTTAAAAGTTAAAACTGTTAAATAAGAAAGAAAATTAAAAAATGGCTAGTAATCGACATTTAGGAAGAGTAATTGTTCTGCAGAGTTTGTATGAATACGAACTAAGGACGCTTGCACATGACCCCGAAGTCGATTTGGATACTGTTGTCGCTAAAAATATTGAGCCATACGAGAAAACCTTGGGGGATACAGAGTTTGTTTATAATCTGGCACACAATGTTGCCAAAGAATTTGAGACTCTTGATAAGGTTTTGCAGCCAATGGCACCAGAATGGCCGATTGCGTCAATTGCGGCAATTGATAGAAATATCCTACGGATGGGGCTATATGAACTTTCGGAGTGTAGGGATAGTATTCCGCCGAAGGTTGCTATTAACGAAGCCGTGGAGCTGGCGAAGGCTTTTGGGAGTGAGAATTCCTCAAAGTTTATAAATGGCGTACTGGGTACGGCATATAAGCAGCTCGGAATTACTGAAGAGAATAATCATGAATCAAAGAATAAATCCGCTGAGCCGACAGAGGCCAAGGCGGACAGCGGAGTTAAGTAGGGGATCGGTTAAAAGACAATCTTTTGATAGAGAGCCATTAGAGCGTCGGAGGTTGAAGGTTCCGGATGCTTTGCCGATTGACGAAACGAAGAAGTCTCCTTTTAAGAAGATTACTTCTGCGATGTTTCGTAAGAAAGTGACAATTCAGGAAGTGGTTCGGGAACCTACTTCAGGAGGGATTGTTTTTCGTTTGACTAGGGATCAAAAAGATATTGAAATACTATTAATTCAAGATTCGAAAGGAAGATGGACGATTCCAAAGGGACATATCGAACCAGGGGAGACGGCCAAGATGACGGCGCGTCGTGAGATTGAAGAAGAGACCGGGCTCAAGAACGTATCGATTTTGACGTGGCTTGGCAAGATTCATTTTAAGTATCGTCGGAGCGATAAACTAGTATTGATGACTACTCAGATTTATTTAGTACAAGCACTCGATACTCATGAAAATCCGGTAGGTGAAAAGTGGATGAAAGGAATTCGTTGGTTTTCATTTACTGATGCACTTGAAACAATCGAATATGATGATATCGGCAAATTAATGCTAATAGCCAAGAAAAAAGTGCGAACTGGTGATTATTAAGCTTTTATAAACAAAGGAGGAAAATGGATTATACGCCATATGAGGAATTTGCAAAAGAAAAATTGGGCCTTGTGTTCAATGACATTAATCTGCTTGTGGTGGCTTTGACGCATCGGAGTTATGTCAATGAACATAAAGCCGCACACGAGCATAATGAAAGGTTGGAGTTTTTGGGCGACGCGGTATTGGAACTAGTCTCTTCGGACTACTTATATCGTAATTATGACTACCCTGAGGGAGTAATGACGGCGATACGGGCTGCTCTGGTGCGAACCGAGTCGATTGGTGATGCCGGGAAAGAACTTGGATACGAGCCTTTAGTGAGATTGTCGCGAGGCGAGAAGCAGGGTTCGGAGCGGGCTCATGATGTAATACTGGCGGACTGTTTCGAGGCGGTGACTGGTGCAATTTACTTAGATCAAGGCTACGAGGCAGCGCGAGATTTTATCGCTAAACATATTTTAGTGAAGACGGATATGGTGATAGAGGAAGGGTTGTGGCGCGACCCGAAATCCTATGTGCAGGAATTGGCGCAAAAGGTGGATGGTATTACGCCGACTTATAAGACTCTGAAGGAAGAGGGGCCAGACCATGATAAACTGTTTACGGTCGGGTTATATGTAGGGGGCTCACTGAAAGGGACTGGAACGGGCCATTCGAAACAGGAGGCACAGACGGCGGCGGCGAGAGAAGGCGTCAAAAAATATCGTGCTAGTCAAAAGTAATTTGAGATAGTTGATAAGCTTTGGCGAGGGTGATTTACTTGACTGTTTTGGAATAATGTGCTATAATATGAATATAGTACATTAACTTTGTCTTTCACGAGAACGGGGGTGAATAAATGAAAGACGATGGTTTCCGTTTTGAAGAAGCTGATGACGAGAGGACCTGTGGCGATGGCCTGGTTCCGGATTGCAAGAAAGCCGAGGCTTCGAAAAGTCTGCCAGTACTGGAATACTTGGCAGAGTTTAAGGCCCTGATTGATGCTTGCGGACAGGTTTCATATTTTTACAATATGAAAAAATTTGTCGGCGCTGGCGTCAACAAGGCCAAGAGTATTGCATCGGCTTACCAGCATGATTTGAAGTACTATGAGGATCAGTTGGCAGAGTGGCGAGTGAAAGCTGAACGATCTTTCGCGATTCTGAGCCTCCACGCTGGATGCTTTAATTATGGAATGCCGAAAAAAAAGGCTTTTTTGAATGCTCTTGCGCTTTACAAGGAAAGGAGGGTTGCTTATAAAGGGTATTTGAGTACCTGCCTGAAGCATGGTCGGACTCTTTCTCCAGACGAGCTGGAGATGAAGTATCAGAAGCGTCTGAAAAGACGCTCGGAGAAAGCAGGAAACTAGTTTGTGCCCCCGGAGATTGTCTCTGGGGGTTGATTTTTTTGTAAAAATAAGCTAAAATATAGGGAATAAAATAATATAAGGAGAAATATGCTAGCGATTCGCATGCAACGTAATGGCCGGTCACATTATCCAACGTACCGGATAGTCGTCCAAGAAGCGCAGCGTCATCCGCTTTCGGGACGTGTGGTAGCTGAGGTCGGCAATTACAACCCAGCAACTAAGGCTTTGACTTTAGACAAGGAAGCGGTTGAAAAATACTTAACGAATGGTGCACAGCCATCATCAAGAGTAGCTTTCATTCTGAAGAAGAATGGCGTGAAGTTGCCAAAGTGGTACAAGGAACCTACGGCTAAGAAGGCCGTGGCTAAGCACGCAGATAAACTACGTAAAAATCAGCCGAAAGAAGAAGCTGCTCCAGCCGAGGCTCCGGCTGAGGAAACAACAACCACTGAAGAATAATTTCTTTCAAAAATAGTCCTGTGATGGGACTATTTTTGTGCTATAATTTTATTATAATAATAAAGATAAATGGAGAAAATTATGGCTACTATTGACCAACAATTCGTAGAATATATCGTAAAAACCTTAGTCAACAATCCTGAAAAGGTAGCAATTGAACGGACGATTGACGAAAAAGGCGTATTGCTTTCGCTTACAGTTGCGCCAGAAGACGTAGGCCGTGTAATCGGTAAGCGAGGTGTTACTGCGCAGGCGATTCGTGTGCTGCTTAGGGCTTTGGGTACAAAACAAGATGCGCGTTACAACTTAAAAATCGTGAATACTGATAGCGACGGAGAAGGAGTGCATTCTCATGAATCTGAAAGTTCAGTTAGCGAAGAGAAGGAAGATTTGCCGGAAGATGAAGAAGTGGTTGAGGAAGATGCTGAGGAATCGGAAGATGAAGAAGACGAGGATGAGGATGACGAGGAAGAGTCTTCTGAGTTAGCGGAGAAAACACGGGCAGAGTTAGCAGATTTGGATGATCTCGACATTTAAAAAAGTACTTGACAATGCGACTTGGTCGTGTATAATTAAACATAAGCTAACTAACTGCGAGTTTGCTTAAAACAAATGGGTTGAGAGCTTATATATGTCTAAAAAATTCCCTGCCGTTGAGGGAATTTTTTGGTTTTGGGCTTGAATGTAAAGACGATGTGTGATATACTAGAGTACAAGAAGTAGTGTGCCTTGTTTTTGTAACTTGTGGGATTTGGCGAGTCCCAGGGGGAGACAAGGCAGTAATCTTCGGCGCTGAGACATTCAATAGAAATGCTCATGGAGTTAGTATTTCTGTGGGATGTCAAAAAAGATTAATAACACTAATATTAAAGAGGTAAAATGGCTACAAAACCAAAACAAGGTGAGAGAGTGTTTTTCACCGAAGGTGACCAATCGCTTCCAATTCCTGATTTGACACAGCATCAAAAGGATTCTTGGGAAGATTTTGTCAAAAATGGCCTTAGGGAAGTTTTTGCCGAACTTAATCCAATTGACGATTATACCGGCCAGAAGCTTTCACTGAGGTTTAAAGATTATTATTTTAAGGATCCGAAGGAGACGGAGCAAGAAGCTAAATATAACTTAGCTACTTATGAGGCTCCGTTACATGTACTCGTCGAACTTGAAAACAAGACTACTGGCGAGAAAAAAGAGCAGGATATTTACTTTGGTGACTATCCTTGGATGACTGAAAGGGCGACCTTTATTATTAATGGCACTGAGCGTGTGATTGTTTCTCAATTGATTCGCTCGGCTGGCGTATTCTTTAGTGCTGATACGATTGGGATGCGCAATTATTATGGCGCAAAAGTCATTCCTGGTCGTGGGGCTTGGCTGGAGTTCGAGACGGCGACGAACGGTGCAATATACGTAAAAATTGACCGACGTCGCAAGATTCCTGTAACGACTTTCCTCAGGGCACTTGGCTTGTCGAAGTCGGAAATCAAAGATCGATTCGCAAGTATTGACAATGGCGAGCAGAGCTATATTGATGCGACTCTTGAAAAAGACACAACTTCTAATCAAGGTGAAGCTTTGCTTGAAGTATACCGTAGGATTCGTCCAGGTGATTTAGCTACGGTTGAAAATGCTAAATCCATGATTGAACGAATGTTCTTTGACGCTAAACGTTATGATTATTCTAATGTGGGTCGTTTTAAGATTAATCGCCGACTTGGATTTGAAACGCCAAATGATCCAGAGCATCGAACTTTGCAGATGGATGATGTAATTGCGATTATTTCAGAGATTATTAGATTAAATAATACTCAAGAGCCAGCCGATGATATTGATTCTTTGTCAAATCGTCGTGTGAAGTTAGTAGGGGAGTTGGTGCAGAGGCAGTTCCGTTTGGGCATGTTGCGGTTACAGCGCAATATTCTCGATAGAATGTCAATGGCTAATGCTGAAGAAGTGACACCATCTCAACTTTTAAATTCACGTCCAGTGGTGGCCGCTGTAAAAGAGTTCTTCGCCACATCGCAGCTCTCTCAGCTGATGGATGAAGTAAACCCATTTTCAGAGTTGGCCCACAAAAGGCGTCTTAGCTCGATGGGTCCTGGTGGTTTGACTAGGGAACGAGCCGGATTTGACGTGCGTGATGCGCATCCGACACACTACGGTCGTATTTGTACGGTTGAAACACCAGAAGGTGGTAACGTGGGGCTCGTGCTTAACTTTGCGACTTATGCTAGAGTAAATGAATATGGTTTCATCGAAGCTCCGTATCGCGTAGTGAAAGATGGCAAGGTTACTGATGAAGTGGTCTATATGGATGCTGATACTGAGCAGGATAAAATTATCGCCGACGCCTCAGTCAAGCTAGATAAAGACGGTAAGTTTACGGAAGACTGGGTTTCTGCTCGTGTACATGGCACGCCAGCACAGGTAGAAGCAAGCAGGGTGACACATATCGATGCGGCGCATAAAGAGATTCTAGGTGTTTCGGCATCTTTGATTCCGTTCGTAGAGAAGAACCGTGTTGACCGTTCTTTGATGGCATGCGCTATGCAGAAGCAGGCTGTACCGCTACTACGTCAGGATAATCCTATCGTGGGTACTGGTATCGAGCGTGAAGTCGCTAAGAACACTTCACAACTGATTATGGCTTCTGGAACTGGCGTAGTGAAAAAAGCAGACGGCGAATCGGTAATCGTAACTTACGATAAGGGTGGTGACCGTGAATATAAATTGCAGCATTTTGAGAAAACGAATGATGATCGTTGTTATAACCAACGTTGTGTGGTGGCGCGTGGTCAGAAGGTAAAGAAGGGTGATACTCTCATAGAAGGTGCATCTATTCATAATGGCGAATTGGCACTTGGTCGTGATTTGCTAGTGGCTTTCATGCCATGGCGTGGTTATAACATGGATGACGCGATTGTAATTTCGAATCGTTTGGTCGAAGATGACACGTTGACGTCGATTAACATTAAAGATTTTGACGTGGAAGTGCGTGAGACGAAGTTAGGCCCAGAGCAAGTAACGCGTGATATTCCGAATGTTTCCGAGCATGCTTTGCGGCATTTGGGTGAAGACGGTATTGTGACGGTTGGCTCCGAGGTATCGAATGGAGACATCTTGGTAGGTAAAATTACTCCTAAGGGTGAACAAGAGTTAAGCTCAGAGGAGCGACTACTTCGTGCAATCTTTGGCGAAAAGGCTAAGGATGTTCGTGACACATCAGTGAGAATGAATGGTTCGTCGACGGGTAAGGTTGTGGATGTGCGCGTATACACCCGTGAGCAAGGTCACGAGCTGAAGGCTGGCGTGATAATGCAGATTAAGATTTTTGTAGCCGAGATGCGTAAGATTGGTGTTGGTGATAAGTTGGCTGGTCGTCATGGTAACAAGGGTGTGGTATCCAGAGTACTTCCAGTCGAAGACATGCCGTTCATGGAAGATGGCACTCCGATTGACATTGTGCTTTCACCAATGGGTGTGCCTTCGCGTATGAACCTCGGTCAGCTATTTGAGACACATTTAGGTATGGCTGCAAGAGCACTTGGATATACAGTGGCTACTCCTTCGTTTAACGGTGTACCAGATGAAAAGATTTCGTCTGAGCTTGAAAGAGCTGGATTCCAACGCGATGGTAGGGTGCAGCTATATGATGGTTTAACTGGTGAGCCGTTTGAGGAGAGAACTTCGGTTGGCGTAATGCATATGTTGAAGCTTCACCACATGGTGGAAGATAAGATACATGCTCGTTCAACTGGCCCATACACAATGGTGACGCAACAGCCTCTCGGCGGTAAAGCGCAAAATGGTGGTCAGCGTTTCGGGGAAATGGAGGTTTGGGCACTGGAAGCTTATGGTGCTGCGACTACTTTGCAAGAAATGCTCACTATCAAATCGGATGATGTTTACGGACGTGCTAAAGCTTACGAGGCAATTATTAAGCATGAACCAATTGAAGGTCCGAAACTTCCTGAAGGCTTTAACGTGTTAGTGAAAGAATTGCAGGGCCTGGGGCTGAAAGTTGATTTGCTTGATCATGGTGAATCGGCTGATGCTGGCGATGTAATCGAAAAGACCTCGAGAGAAATTGAGAAGAACAAAGATGATCAATCCATCTATGATCAACACAAGAAAGACACCGAACCACAAATCTTAGACCTCGATGAGTCAGAGGCTGAGGCGATGATGGAGGAAGAAGGTGTAGAAATAACAGAGGTAGACGATGAGGATGGCACTGTCGACCTCGGAGAGGAGTTCTAACATGGCGTGGATGGATAATTTTATCAGCGCTTCGGATTTCGATTCGATTAGATTGACTGTAGCTAGTCGTGACGATATCCTGAACTGGAGTTATGGCGAAGTTACAAAGCCAGAAACGATTAACTATCGGACTCAGAAGCCAGAACGTGACGGTTTGTTCTGCGAAAGGATTTTTGGACCAACCAAGGATATTAATCCGCATGATTCTAAGTTAAAGGGCGTAAGAAGCCGCGAAGCGGCAGTAGATAAGGAAGGTAACCTCGTCACTAAGTCGATTACGCGACGTGAGCGTATGGGGCATATTGCCTTGGCAGCGCCAGTTGCGCACATTTGGTTTATGCGCGGTGTGCCTTCGGCTTTATCTTTACTTTTGGATATAACGGTTAAGAATATCGAGAAAGTAGTCTATTTTGCAACTTATCTGATTACTGATGCTAAAACCGAAGAGATTGAAAAAGCCTTGGAGAGCTTGGAAAGCCAAACCGCGGCGGCACGTGATGCGATTCGCTTGCGTTATGAAAAAGAGGCTAAAGCGGACGGGGCAAATGTGAAAGCTTTGGCCGAGGCGCAAGCCGATGAGTTACAGACACTTGAGGCAGATTATGTTGCCCGGAAGTCGAGTCTTGAATCATTTAAGAAGGGAAATACGATCACTGAGGTCGAATATCGTAATCTTCCTGAAGAATATGAAGACTTCATTACCGTTGAGATGGGTGCTTCTGCAATCAAGAAAATGCTTGATGAGATTAACCTCGACAAGCTGATCGAACAGTTGCGTGAGGAAGAGTCGGAAGCGAAAGGCCAGAAAGAGAAAAAACTACAGAAGAGGCTAAAAACTCTCGAGGGCATGCAGGCTGCTGGAATAAAACCAGAAGATTTGATTTTGACGGTGATTCCTGTAATCCCACCAGATTTACGTCCAATGATTGCTTTGCCTGGTGGCCGGTTTGCAACTTCCGATTTGAACGATTTGTATCGCCGTGTGATTAACCGCAATAATCGGTTGAAGAAATTAATTGATCTCAATGCGCCTGAGGTGATTTGTCGTAATGAAATGAGGATGCTGCAGGAAGCGGTAGATGCTCTGATTGATAATTCTGCGGCACATGGTTCTCGAGGCGTCAACTCTTCAAATGGACGACGTAAATTGAAATCACTATCTGATCTATTGAAAGGTAAACAAGGACGCTTCCGCCAGAACCTACTTGGTAAACGCGTAGATTATTCTGGTCGTTCGGTGATTGTGGTGGGCCCAGAACTGAAGTTGAATGAGTGTGGTTTGCCTAAGCAAATGGCACTTGAACTGTTCAAGCCTTTTGTGATTTCTTGGCTAATCAGTAACGAGTATGCCAATAACATTCGTTCTGCTTCTAGATTGATTGAAGCGAAGGAAACTGTTGTATGGGATGCACTTGACGAAGTAATTAAAGGTAAGTATGTTCTTCTAAACCGTGCTCCATCTCTACACCGTTTGTCGGTACAGGCGTTCCAGCCGAGGTTGATTGATGGTAAGGCTATTAAGCTTCATCCTCTAGTCGCTTCTGGATTTAACGCCGATTACGATGGTGACCAGATGGCTGTGCATCTACCCTTGTCCGATGCGGCGCAGGCGGAAGCAAGGGAATTAATGTCTGCTTCGAAGAATTTGTTGAAGCCTGCGGATGGTTCTCCTGTTCTTGCGATTTATCAGGATGTGGTTCTCGGTGCTTATTACTTAACTTACGATAAGCCAGGAACCGATACGGGTAAGCCAAAGGCATTTTCATCTGTTTACGAGGCGGAAATGGCTTATGACCAAGGTATAATTGCACTTCAAACTCCGATTCGCGTATTTACAAAGAAAGAGATTCGCGATACTACTTTGGGCCGGGTGATTTTCAATGAAATTCTTCCAGCGGATTATCCTTACGATAACTCCGTGCAAAACAAGAAGCACTTATCGAAAGTGATGGCTGATATCTTTGATTTGTATGGTGCAGACGTGATGGTTAAGACGGCTGATGATTTGAAAGATTTAGCTTTCGAGTATGAGACGATTGCGTCGATTTCGACTGCCAAAGACGATTATCCGACTTACGATGAAATTGATGACTTTATCGCAGAAGGTGATGCAAAAACAGCTTTGATTCAACAAGATTTCAACGATGGTTTAACTACGGAGGAAGAGCGTCATAAGCTGACAGTTGCTAACTGGCGTGATATCGATAAGAAGATTTCGGAATTCTTGCAGGGTAAATTGTCTGAGATGGACACCGATATTGCGGTGATGGTGAACTCAGGTGCCCGTGGTAATATTTCTAATATTAAGCTTGCTTCGGCCGAGATTGGTATCATGGTGGATATTAACAACAACGAGATTGAGCTTCCGGTTAAGTCTTCATACAAGAAGGGTCTAAATACGCTTGAGTCATTTATTGCGACTCGAGGTGCTCGTCAGGGTCAGGTGTCTACGGCACTTCGTACTGCAGATTCCGGTTATTTGACGCGTCGTCTGGTTGATGTGTCGCAAGATGTCTTTACTACGGATGAAGAGGCGGATGATCCTGGCTTTGCAGTTTATCGAAATGAAACTGAACTATCTGGTATTGGTTTTGCCGCAAGACTCTCGGGTCGTTATACGGCCGAGGCGGTTCCGGGTTATCTCGAGGCGGATCAGCTGATTACGAAAGAGATTGCGGAACAAATCGAAGCAGACGAGAAGATTGATGCAGTAAAGATTCAATCAATTCTTTCGACTACGGCGGTTAATGGTGTACCGCGCAAGGCTTATGGGGTCGATATGTCGACTCGTGCACTCGTGGCGGCCAATGAGCCAGTTGGTGTGATTGCGGCGCAGTCGCTTGGTGAACCTGGTACTCAGCTAACCCTTGATACCAAACACGGTTCTGGTGTGGCGGGTTCTGGTGCAATCGCAAGAGGTCTTCCTCGTGTAGAAGAGCTTCTCGAGGCACGTACGCCAAAGGGTCAAGCCTATGTTGCATCGATTGATGGTGTTGTGGAGGCATGGGAAGACGGTAATCATTATATAGTACAGATAACTCCGCAATCTGGCGAGGTTGAGAGATTTGAAATCGGTGAACGTAAACCTTTGGTTAAGGACGGCGAAAGTGTCAAGGCGGGCGCAACTTTAGTTAAGAAATCTGGTGATAAACCTGCAATTAAAGCTCCGCGTGATGGTGTGGCTGAACTGGTGAACGGTGCGATTATATTGGTATCAACCGCTAGTGCGCCAGTTCGAGTAGAAATACCAGGCGACGCTGAGTTAGTAGTGAAGTCTAATGATTCTGTAAAAGCTGGCGATAGATTGACGACTGGTTCTCTTAACTTGCAAGATTTACTGAAGTATAAAGGTGTCGAGGCAACTCAGCGTTATATCATGAATGATGTATTAAATGTTTACGCGGCGCAAGGCCATGAGATTTCGCCAAAGCATTTGGAGATATTGGTGCGTCAGATGTTCTCTAGAGTACAGATTAACGAACCTGGTGACTCGGAATTTGTGTCTGGAGATATCACCTCACGTGCGGCAGTTACTTTGGAGAATCGTGAGCTCGAGAAAGCTGGAAAAGAGCCGGCTACCTATACGAGCCTGCTGCTAGGAATTACTAAAGTTTCTATCTTCTCCGATTCGTTCTTATCGGCCGCTTCATTCCAGGATACGACTCGTGTCTTGATTAATGCGGCGATTAATGGTCGAGTTGATCATTTGCGAGGCCTTAAGGAAAATGTGATTATTGGTCGCAAGATTCCAGTGGGTACTGGCGTAGCGCCTTTAGAGGATTTTGAAACTCCAGGTTCTAAAGAACCGACTGAAGCGGATCTTGAGAATCTCTAGAAATGCCAGTGTCTTAAAACGCTATTTTCCTCAGCGATAAGATTTCGCCAAGATAAAAATTACAATGGTAGGCGGATTTTGAGAACTTCAAAAGGATGAAATGAGTTTCTAAAAGAGCCTGGACTTCTAAATTGTAAGACTTGCAACGCGAGGCAAGAAAAAATGTCCTTATTCGCGAGCTAAAGCTCGCTAGGGGACATTTTTTCATTGTCGAGTTGCAAAACTTACAATTTAGAAATCTGGTCTAAATCTCATTATGCTCTTTTAGAAACCCATTTCATCCTTTTGGTTGCTTAAAAATTTCTTTAATGTGTTTC